>CAZOON010000010.1:0-13619 GCA_964581445.1 uncultured Halanaerobiales bacterium
AATACTGGTTTTAGATTATGGAAAAACAATCTCAGAAGGAAACCCTGAAAAAATCAAGAATGATCCAGAAGTAATCAAAGCATATCTGGGGGTGGATTTAGCCAATGCTTAAAGTAGAAAATCTTCATGTATATTATGGTGGTATTCATGCTATAAAAGGAATTGATTTCGAGGTAGCAGAGGGTAAAGTAATAACCTTAATTGGCGCTAATGGGGCAGGTAAAAGCACTACATTGCGTAATATTTGTGGATTAGTAGATAAGAGTGAAGGTAGTATATATTATAAAGATAAGGATATATCTGAACTTGATACTAAAGAGCGAACAAAGGCAGGATTGGTTATGGTGCCTGAGGGGAGAAGAATTTTTCCTAATTTGACTGTTTATGAAAATTTGCAACTGGGTGCTTTTAAAAGAAATGATACTGATGGAATTAAAAAAGATCTTGAATGGGTTTATGAACTTTTCCCAAGGATGAAAGAACGAATAGAACAGAAGGCAGGAACGCTTTCTGGTGGCGAGCAACAGATGCTGGCTGTTGGTAGGGCTTTAATGTCAAAACCAGAATTGTTGTTAATGGATGAGCCTTCACTGGGTCTTGCTCCATTACTGGTAAAGGAAATATTTGAAATTATTGAAGAGATAAATTCACAGGGAACAACAATTCTATTAATTGAGCAAAATGCTTATGCAGCTTTAAATATTGCTGATTATGCCTATGTACTTGAAACAGGTTTAATTATGATGTCAGGTACTGGAAAAGAATTACTACAAAAAGATGAAGTTAGAGAGGCCTATCTTGGCGCTTAACTTAAAATTAAAATTTGTATTAAATCCTGTAGTTTTAAACTACAGGATTTTTTTATTATTGAAATATTTAATTACAGATGATAAAATATTAAATGATTAGATATAAAAGGAGACAGGTAAATATAATGAATAAAAAATATTATCATATTATTACCTATGGATGCCAGATGAATGAACATGATTCTGAAAAAATGGGTGGTATTTTAGAAAAACTTGCTTATATAAAAACTAGTGAGATTGAAAAGGCAAATATTATAATTTTAAATACCTGTATGATTAGAGAAAATGCAGAATTAAAATTATTTGGCAAAGTTGGTTCCTTGAAAAAGTTAAAAGAGGAAAAAGATGATTTAATTATTGGTGTTTCAGGTTGTATGATGCAAACTGAAGAAAACCGAGATGAATTATATAAAAAATATCCTCAGGTTGATTTTGTTATGGGTACTCATAATTTTTATGAATTACCAGAAATACTTCAAGAATTAGATAAAAGTAAAAAAAGGATATTTAGAGTTTGGCCTGAAGGTAAAGGCCTATTACCAGAATTACCAGTTTCCAGGGCAGAAGATTTTAAGGCCTGGGTTTCAATTATTAGAGGGTGTAATAATTTTTGCACTTACTGCATAGTCCCCTATGTACGGGGAAGAGAAATTAGTAGACCAATTAATGATATATTAACGGAAATAAAGAAATTAGTAATAAATGGGGTTATTGAGGTAACTTTACTTGGACAAAATGTAAATTCTTATGGTCATGATCTAAAAGAAGATATTGATTTTGCTGATTTGCTTGCTGAAGTTGCAAAAATAAATGGTTTAAAGAGAATTAGATATATGACCTCACATCCCAGAGATTTTACTGAGGGATTAATTGAAGTAATAAAAGAAAATGAAAATATATGCAATCATTTTCATTTGCCAGTACAGTCTGGAAGTAGCCGAATATTGAAAAAAATGAATAGAGGATATGATAGGAAGAAATATTTAAATCTAATTACAAAAATTAAGAAAGAAATACCTGATGCAGGAATTACAACAGATATAATAGTAGGTTTTCCAGGAGAAAAGGAAAAAGATTTTAATGATACATTATCCCTTATAGAAAAAGTTCGTTTTGATATGGCCTTTACATTTATTTATTCTCCACGACCCGGGACTCCGGCAGCTAAGTTTAATGATAAAGTAGCTGATGAAATTAAAAAAACCAGGTTACAGAGATTAATGGAAATACAAAATAAAATTAGTCTGAAAAAAAATCAAGAAATGCTTGGAAAAAATTATAAAATACTTGTTGAGGGTGAAAGTAAAAATAATCCTGATAATTATATGGGTAGAACCTTTAATAATAAACCAGTTATAATACCTGGACTTAAATCTTATAAGAAAAAAATACTTGAGGTAAAAATAAATAAGGTTAATAGTTTTACTTTATATGGAGAGATAATGGGGTGATAATATGGATAATTTGACTCCAATGATGCAACAATATGAAAGTATAAAAAGGAAACATAAAAATGCAATTTTATTTTTTCGCCTTGGTGATTTTTATGAGATGTTTAATGAAGATGCCAGGATTGCTTCGCGTGTTTTAGACCTGGCCCTGACATCCCGGAATAAAGGTGGAGGTAAGAAAACAGATATGGCTGGTGTGCCAGCACATTCAGCAGAGCCCTATATTGCAAAGTTAATTGATAATGATTATAAGGTGGCTATCTGTGAACAGATGGAAGATCCTGATGAAGCAGACGGCATTGTGAAGCGTGATGTAATAAGGATTGTAACACCTGGAACAGTAATTGAAGATGAGATGTTAAAAGATGATGAAAATAATTTTTTAGCTGCTATTGTAGAAGAAGATAATTATATTGGTCTTTCTTTTCTTGATATTTCTACTGGTGAATTTCATGTGACCGAAATTAATGTTAAAAATAAAGATAAATTGTGGGATGAATTAGATAGGATTAGACCTCGTGAGATATTAATTAATACATTAAAAAATAAAGATAAATATGAAAATTTGCAAAAGAATCTTGCTTTTCTTGAGAATGATTTGAGAGGTTTGACTTATAAACGTTCTTATAAATTATTACTTGAGCAGTTTAAAACACAGTCCTTGAGTGGTTTTGGCTGTGATGAATTGTCAACTGGTATAATAGCTGCAGGAGAGATTATTAATTTTTTAAAGGATACGCAAAAAAAAGTTCTTGCACATATAGACAAAATTAATTATTATACAATGGAAGAATTTATGATTATTGATTCTATAACTAGAAGAAATTTAGAACTGCTTTCAACGATAAGAAATAATAAGCTTAAAGGTAGTTTGCTTTCTTTTATTGATAATACCTTAACTTCAATGGGAGGTCGTTTATTAAAAAAATGGTTAAATCAACCCTTAATTAATAAAGAAGGTATTGACCAACGTCTGGATGCTATAGATGAATTAATTAACAATTATATAGCTTTACAGGATTTAAGAAATGATCTTGATGGTATTTATGATTTAGAAAGAATTTTAAGTAAAATAATATATGGCTCAGCTAATGCAAGAGACCTATATTTTTTAAAGAATTCTTTAAAAAAATTGCCTAATATTTTAAATGACATAAAAAAATTTGATTCTAATTTATTTTGCAGTTTATATGAACGTTTTGATGATTTGAGTGATTTAACAGAGATACTTGAAAATGCCATAGTTGATGATCCACCATTTTCGGTTCGCGAGGGTGGATTAATTAAAAATGCTTATAATGAAAAATTGGATGAGTTAAGACAGTTAAGAAAAAAGAGTAAGGATTGGATTGTTAATTTGCAAAAAAAGGAAAGGGAGAGAACGAGTATCGGTTCACTCAAAGTTGGATTTAATAAGATTTTTGGGTATTATCTAGAAGTTACTAATCCAAATCTTGATAAAGTTCCAGAAGAATATAAAAGGAAACAAACATTATCAAATAGTGAAAGGTACATAATCCCAGAATTAAAAGAAAAAGAAGCCCTTGTGCTTGGAGCAGAAGAAAAAATCAATGAAATCGAGTATAAATTGTTTGTTGAGATAAGAGAATTTATTGGGAAAAACATAAAAAGAGTCAAGAATGCCGCTGAAATTATTAGTATTATTGATCTTATATCAAGTTTAAGTTTAGTTGCTATTGAAAATGATTACATTAGACCAGAAGTAAATACTGATGAAGAAATATACATAAAAGAAGGTCGTCATCCTGTTGTAGAACAACTTATGGAAGATAATTATGTTCCTAATGATACACTTTTAGATTTAAAAAATAATAGGTTTATAATTATTACTGGGCCTAATATGTCAGGAAAATCAACCTATATGAGACAGGTTGCATTAATTGTTCTTCTTGCTCAGATGGGAAGTTTTGTACCTGCAAAAGAGGCTGAAATAGGTATAGTTGATAGAATATTTACCAGGGTAGGTGCCAGTGATGATCTTACAACAGGTCAGAGTACATTTATGGTTGAAATGAATGAAGTGGCGAATATAGTAAATAATGCTACTAATAAAAGTTTGATTATTCTTGATGAGGTTGGCAGGGGGACAAGCACTTACGATGGTGTTAGTATTGCCTGGGCAGTTAGTGAATATATAAATAATCCTCAAAAAATTGGTGCGCGTAGTCTTTTTGCAACTCATTATCACGAGTTAACTAAATTAAAAGAAGAACATAATGGTATAAAAAATTACAATGTTTTAGTTGAAGAAGATGATAAAGGTGTTCATTTCTTACATAAGATTGTAGAAGGTTGTGCAGATGAAAGTTATGGTATAGAGGTTGCGCGATTGGCAGGTATACCAGAGGAAATAATTAATAAGTCAAAGAGTATATTAAATAAATTAGAGGATAAAGAATTGGCAGATAAAATAAGGCAGAGTGAAAGTAGTAGTAAGGTTAAACAAATGCCATTATTTAAGATGCATAATGAAATTGAAGAAAAAATTTTGGGTTTGGATATTTTACATCTTACACCAATGAAAGCAATGAATTTTCTTTATAATCTGCAAACTCAATTAAGAAAAGAGGATAAAGAACATGGCTAGAATACAAATTTTATCCCAGGCTGTAGCAAATCAAATATCTGCAGGTGAAGTAATAGAAAGGCCAGCATCAGTTGTTAAAGAATTAGTAGAAAATTCCATTGATGCAGGCAGTAATAATATACAAGTTATTATAGATAAGGGTGGACGCGAAAAAATTCAGGTTAAGGATAATGGAATAGGCATAAAAAATAATGAAGTGGAGATTGCTTTTTCAAGATATGCAACAAGTAAAATTAGAGACATAAATGACATATATTCTTTACAAACCCTGGGTTTTAGAGGTGAAGGTTTAGCCAGCATAGCATCTGTTTCAAAAGTAGAGTTAATTACAAGAGAACAGGATGAAAAAAAAGCGACATATCTTAAAATTAATGGTGGAGAACTTATTGATAAAAAGGTATATGGATCATCTACAGGAACAGATATTAAAGTATATGATATATTTTATAATACCCCTGCTAGATATAAATACCTTAAAAAAATAAATACTGAGTTTAGCCATATAAGTAATATAGTTATTAAGGAGGCTTTATCTCATCCCGAAATTAAATTTAACTTAATACATAATAATAAAAATGTTTTACAAACACCAGGTTCAGGAAGATTAAAAGATACTATTTATGCGATATATGGTAAAGAATTAAGTGATGAATTGATAGATATTCATTTTGAACAAGATTATATTCAAGTTAAGGGTTATATTACAAGTCCTTCTATGTACAGATCATCACGTATTTATGAAAAATTTTTTGTTAACAAAAGAGCAGTAGAAAACATTGATTTAAGTAGAGCTGTGGAAGAGGGATACAGTAATTTATTACCTCCTGGTAAATATCCAATTGTATTTTTATTTATAAAATTAAACCCAATACTTGTTGATGTAAATGTACATCCAGCAAAAAAGGAGATTAAATTTAGCCGCAGAAAAATAATTAAAAATATAGTAAAAAACGGCATAAAAGATGGCCTAAAGAATATTGATAAATCACCCAGGATGAAAATATTTAAACCCAATAAAGTAGAAGATAATAAGAAAAAAAGACTTATTGATTATAAACCCAATTTAAGTAATAACAATGAAAAATACAAGAAAGAGTTATTTAATAATAAAGATGATTATAAAGAAAAGAATTATAATAGCCAGCAAGATAAATTAAAATATAAAGATAATGTTGATATAAATAAAGATAATAAGGATTTAATTAAAGAAGAGAGTAGTAAGTTTCCTATAAAACAAATTATAGGGCAAATTCACACGACTTATATACTTGCAGAAGGAGAAGATGGTTTATTTATTATTGACCAACATACTGCTCATGAAAGAATATTATATGAAAAAATTAAAAGAAAGTTTAATAGTAATAAAAATGTATCTCAATCTTTATTAATACCTCTTAATATTGAATTAAGTATTCAAGAACTAGAAATTGTAAAAAAACATAAAAAAATATTGGATAATCTGGGTTTTGAAATAGAACTTTTTGGTGTAAAAAGCATAATTGTCCAGTATGTACCTGATATTATAAAAAAAAGGTCTGCTAAAAAAGTTGTAATGGAGATAATTGATTATTTAATGGATAATGAGAATAGTCCTGAGCAGAGTCAGTTAATAGATGAAATTATTAAGTATATGTCTTGCAGATCTGCTGTTAAATCTGGAGATAGCTTAAATTATAAAGAAATTGAGTCTTTAATCATTGATTTATTTAATACTTCTAATCCCTATAGATGCCCACATGGAAGACCAGTTATGATTCATCTTACGAATAATGATCTGGAGAAGGGACTGGGTAGAAAGTAATGATAGATACAAAAATATTAATTATAACCGGACCAACAGCTGTTGGTAAAACAAGATTATCATTAGAGTTGGCTAATAAATATAATGGGGAGATTATTTCAGCTGATTCTATGCAGATTTATAAAGGTATGGATATTGGCACGGCAAAGATAAGCAAAGAAAAAATGAAAGACATTCCTCATTATATGATTAATATTATTGAGCCAGATAGTGAATATTCTCTTGCGGATTATCAAAAGACTGTTGATAATATTATTAATAATGTTGTTAAAAATAAAAAATTGCCTATTATGGTTGGAGGTACGGGTCTTTATATAAATGCAGTAATAGATGGATTTATGTTACCAGAAATGGATAAAAATGAAGATTTAAGGAGTTCTCTCTTCAAAGAAGCTGAGGAATATGGAAAATTAAAGGTATACAATAAGCTGAAGAAAATTGATCCTGAACTTGCAGATAAATTACATCCTAATGATATAAGAAGGGTAATAAGGGGTATAGAAATATATAAAGAAACTGGAAAGACGAAAAGTAGTTTTGAAAAAAAACAAAAAGAGAGAGTTCCTAGATATAATGTATTAAAAATAGCTTTGATGAGGGACAGGCAAGAATTGTATACTAGAATTAATAAAAGAGTAGATAAGATGATAAAAAATGGTTTAATAGATGAAGTTCAAGATTTAATGAACAAATATAATTTGAGTAAAACAGCCAGGCAAGCCCTGGGATATAAAGAAATTATTAATTATTTAAATGGTGAAAGAAAATTAAGTGAGGCTATAAGGATAATAAAAAGAGATACACGACATTATGCAAAAAGACAATTGAGCTTTTTAAGGAGAGATGAAGATATTATTTGGTATAATTTAAGTAATATATCATATCAGATGCTTTTAAATAATATTAGTGAATTAATAAATGATTTTATTGAAAAATGAGGTGATATCTATGTATCAAGTAGCAGTATTAAAAGATGATAATTTTTTAAAGGAAATTAACAAACATAAATATCTTATAGTTTTGTTTTCTTCACCTGATTGTGGCTCATGTCAGCTCGCAAAAAAACATGTCATAGATACTGCAGAACAATTTAAGGAAATTGAGGTAAGAGAGTGTTATATTGATGCTGCACCTGAGACTATAAAAAAATATAAAATAAATAGCTCCCCTTTAATCAAAATATTTGTAGATGGTGAATCAGTATATACTGGATTTGGAGTAAGAACCCCTACAGACCTTTATTATCAATTTAAAGGTTTTTTCCCATCAATAAATTATTATGAGGACTTACTTGATGATTAACAATTTATATAGTGAAACATATAATATAAAAAAAAGGTCTGGAGGTATAATATGATTGACCAACAGACAATTTTAGATCGTTTTCAAAAGGGAGAAATTTCTATATCAAAGGCTTTTAATTTATTAACAGAAGAGGATAGGGAAAAAATCAAAAAGGTAAATATTGTTAAAAAGAATGGTTTGGAAGAATTACATAATCTTGTGGGTTTAAATAATATTAAAGGATTAATAGAAGATTTAACTGCTTTTTTACAGGTTCAAAATTTGAGGGAAAAGTATCATTTAAAAAGTAATGGGCAGGTTAATCATATGATTTTTAGTGGTAATCCTGGTACAGGTAAAACAACAGTTGCCAGGATTTTGAGCACTATATTATATGAAATTGGTTTATTAAAAAGTAATAAATTTACTGAAGTTGAGAGAGCTGATCTTGTTGGAGAATATATTGGCCATACTGCGCAAAAAACTAAAAAAATAATTAATAAGGCTATGGGTGGTATTTTATTTATTGATGAAGCCTATTCTCTTGCCAGGGGAGATAAAAGGGATTTTGGTCAGGAGTCTATAGATACAATTGTTAAATCAATGGAAGACTATAAAGAAAATATTGTTATTATTCTTGCTGGTTATAAGGATGAGATGCAGTCATTTATAGATACAAATCCAGGTCTGGCCTCTCGTTTTGCAATTAAACTTAATTTTCCGGATTATACAATAGAGCAATTAGTCAAGATTTCAGAAAAAATGTTTAGAGATAGGGAATACATTCTATCAGATAGAAGTAAACATTATATATATCGTGTGATTACAGAATTAAGAAATAAAGAAGAGATTAATAGTAATGCCAGGATGGTTAGAAATCTTGCAGAAAAAGCGATAAGAAATCAAGCCCGGAGAATTGTGAAAAAAAATAGGGTAAATAAAATTGATCTGATGACTATTAATACTGATGATTTAATCCGGGGGTTGGATAATGCTTAATTGTTTGATAGTAGGGATGCCAAATGTGGGTAAGACCTATTTTCTTATTAGTTTTGCAGAATATATGGGCTTAAAAAAAATACAATTAAATTTAAAAATGAAAGCAGGTATGAATACAGCAGTTAATTATTCACTTGAAGAAGCAAGAGACAAATTAGTTTCTGATAAAGAAAATTATACTCGAGATTTACAATATATAAATATTAATATTAGAATAGGTAAGGCTGAAAAAAAAATAAAAATTATAGACACATGTGGTTTGCATGAAGGTATACATCCAGAGCAAGAAATTAGAAAATCTATGGCAGAAACAATAGATGAAATCACAAAAAGTAATCTAGTTTTACATGTAATAGATATTAAAAATATTTATAAAAATAATAATGTGCTATATGCTGTTGATCAGATGATTTATAATTATGCTCAAAAAAAAACTAACTATGTGATAATTGTTAATAAAATAGATTTGAAAAATTATTTAAATAATTTAAAGATTATTAGAAAAAAACTATCATCAACTATTATTATACCTGTTTCAGCTTTTAAAAAGAAGGGGTTTGATAACGTAAAATATCTAGTGAATAATTATGCTTAAAAGATTTTTAGGCATTTATTTTACTGGTATTGTAATAAAATTAATGGATGATTATCTTGATTTAAAAGAAGATAAATTAAATGAAGAATTTAATTTTTTCTATTTATTACATAAAGGAATTTTGCCTTATACACTTATTATTTTCTTTATTGCACTAAGTTTTAATTTTAATGAAGCACTTACTCTTTTTAGCAGTAGTTATATTATTGGTATGGGATATGAATGGAAAACAAAATATTCTTCTGGTTTAAAAGGATGGCAAGAAAGCATAATAATAATGATAATTACCATTTATTTTACTTCTTTTCATAAATTTTTTCTATCATTTATTTTTATTCTGTCAGCTCAGTTAATTGATGATTTAATCGATTTTAATAATGAGTTAACAAATTTTAAAAATACAGTTAATATTTTTGGCTTAACTCCAACAATTATATTGATTTTAATTTTTATTTTATTTTTGTATAAAATAGATTATATATTAATAATATATTATTTTTCTGCACTTTTTTCTTTATATTTAACATTTTTATTATTTAAATTGTATTATCTAAAGAGGTTGAATCATTATGATTATTGATATATTAATTACTTTTCTTATTGGTATCTTTTTAGGATATATCTTTGGATTTAAATCTGGAGTAAAAAATGGTATAAAAAAAGCCTACTATGGAGCAGAACTTAAAATTTTATCTGAAAGCATAAAAAAAGGGTATTGTTTAATATGCAGAAGAATTTTGTAGAAAAATTAAAGGAGGATTTTCAAGGCTAATGTTGAATTAAAGAATAATAGAAAAAAAGGGAGGTTAAAAAATGAAGCCTCAGATTAATTTACAGGATAATATTTTAAACATTGTAAGAAAAAAAGATATTCAAGTTGTTGTTTATTTAATGAATGGTTTTCAGCTTAAAGGGACAGTCAGTGGATTTGATAATTTTACGATTATATTAAAAAGTGAAGGCAAGGATCAAATGATATATAAACATGCAATTTCTACTATTGTGCCCCAGGAGAATGTAGATCTTAAATTTGATGGGAAAAAAGAGGTGTAATCAAGATGTCTCTTAAATTTACCAAGATGCATGGTACTGGCAATGATTTTATAATGATAAATGGATTGAAAAATGATATAGAAACTTATAGTGATTTAGCTATAAATTTATGTGACAGACATTTTGGTATAGGGGCTGATGGAATAATTATAATATTAGCAGCTAATGAGAATAATAATGATTATAGAATGAGGATTTTTAATTCTGATGGTACTGAAGCCGAAATGTGTGGTAATGGAATTAGGTGTTTTGCTCATTATTTATATAATAAAAATCTTATTGACAGAAAAAAATTAAATATTGAAACACTGGCTGGTATTATAAAACCAGAAATAATTGATACTTCTAAAAAAAATAGCAAAATTAAAGTTGATATGGGTTATCCAGAGTTTGCAACTGCTAAAATACCTGTAGATGTAGAAGATGATGATTTTATATCAGATTATAAAATAACTATTGAAGATAAAAATTTTAGTGCTAGTTTTGTTTCAATGGGTAATCCTCATACAATTTTCTTTTTGGATGAAATAATGAATATTCCTCTTGAAAAATGGGGCAGTAAGATTGAAAATTTAAAAATATTCCCTGAAAAAACTAATGTGGAATTTATTAAAATACTTAATAAAAATGAAATAGAAATGAAAGTATGGGAAAGAGGTACTGGTATTACACTTGCTTGTGGAACAGGTGCTTCGGCTGCTGTAGTATCAGGTATAAAAAAGGGACTGCTGGGTGAAAAAGTTAAAGTATATTTGCCAGGTGGTGAACTTGAGATTGAATGGCATGGAGAAAATGTTTACATGACTGGGCCAGCAGAAACAGTATTTACTGGTGAGTTCTTTATATAGGAGGGATAAAGTGATTAACTCAGATAGAATAAAAAATTTACCACCATATTTATTTGCTGAAATAGATAATATGATTGCACAAGCAAAACAGGATGGCATTGATGTTATTAGTTTTGGTATAGGGGACCCTGATTTACCTACCCCTGAAAATGTAGTAAATAAAATGAAACAGGCCGTACAGGATCCATCTACACATAGTTATCCTTCATATGAAGGACTTTTTGAATACAGGCAAGCTGTTTCTAATTGGTATGAGGAAAGATTTAATGTTAGTATAGATCCTGAGCGTGAAGTGGTTTCACTTATAGGATCTAAAGAAGGATTAGCACATTTACCTTTTTGTTATATTAACCCTGGTGATTTTGCGCTTATTCCAGATCCTTCTTATCCTGTTTATAATACTGCAGTTTTACTTGCTGGAGGTAAATCAATAAAGATGCCACTAGTTAAGGAAAATAATTTTCTTCCTGATTTAAATAAGATAGATAAAGATGTAGTTCAGAAAACAAAATTAATGTTTATTAATTATCCAAACAATCCTACAGGTGCTGTTGCTGATATTGAGTTTTATAATAAAGTTGTTGAATTTGCAATTGAAAATGATATTATTGTTGTTCATGATGCTGCTTATAGTGACATAGGATTGGATGATTATAAACCACTTAGTTTTTTAGAGGCTGAAGGAGCTAAAGAAATTGGTATTGAATTTAATTCTCTTTCAAAAACCTTTAATATGACTGGATGGAGAATTGGGTGGGCCGTTGGCAGTGAAGATGTTGTTGAATCACTTGGTAGAATTAAAACAAATATAGATTCTGGTATATTTGAAGCAGTACAATATGCAGGAATAGAAGCCTTAAGTGGGCCCAAAGATAATATTCTTAAAGCATGTTCACTTTATAGTAGAAGGAGAGACCTTTTGGTAGAAGGACTTAGATCACTAGGATGGAAAATCAATAAAAATAAAGCTTCATTTTACTTGTGGGTTCAAGTACCTGATGGAAGTAAAGCCAGTGATTTTTCTACTAAGGTTTTTAAGAAAACAGGAGTATTTTTTACTCCAGGCATTGGTTATGGTAAAGAAGGAGAAGATTATATTAGAATTGCATTAACAGTTAAAGAAGATAGAATTAAAGAAGCATTAAAGAGGTTAGAGGATAGCAATTTTATTTATTAAATATATTTTGCAATCCACCTCATTATCAATATAAATATATTTGATAATGAGGTTTTTATAGATATTGATATGGGGGTTTTTAATGAAATATTTATATATATTTATTTTACTATTCTTTGTTTTAACTTCTTTAAATATTGATAAAATCGAGGCAAATGATTTATACTGGCAGGATATATATAATAAAAATGAATTAATATTAAAGCAAGATGAAAAAGATTTAATGGCAAAGTTTAAAATGGCAATATCACTGGCAAATATGGGGCAGGTTAAAGAGTCATATGATTTATTTAATAATTTTAAAAACGATTATACTATGAAGATATTTAGTCAAAGTACAGCCATTTATATTAAAAAATTAAGAGAAAATAAAAAGAATATATTATTATTAAATATTGCCGCTTTTAGTAAAGTTGTTGAAAATGACTATAAAGAGGCAGTTGATTATTTTCTGAGAATACTGGATATTGAGTCTGAAAATATATGGATTCAAAATTATCTGGCTGCCAGTTATATTGAAATAAGTGAATTAAATAAAGCAAGAGAGCTACTGACAAAAGCCATTAAAATCCAGGATAATAAATATTCACATTTATTATTAGGAATGATTCATTATAAAAATGGAGAAATATTTAAATCTCTTTATGAATTTTCTCAATCAGGAGATTTATTAAAATACTTTTTATAATTTTATAAAGTGGTGATATTATTGTATAGAATAGATTACCATACACATCCCTATTCACATGGAGAAGATAGGGTTCAGCCTATCCATAATCTTGATATATTAAAAAAATTTGTTGATAATGCCAGAAAAAATAATATTAATGAAATAGCCTTTACAGATCATGATGATTTTATAGAGCTATTTAACTGGGATAATCTGATTTATATAAAAAATAATGCTGATATGATAATTAAATTAGGTATTGAGATAGATTTTCAATTAAATAAAATTGAAGATATAAAAGAAACAATTTCTAAATATCCTTTT
>CAZOON010000011.1:0-12972 GCA_964581445.1 uncultured Halanaerobiales bacterium
GCATCTTGATCGAATTATCTTTTATATTTACTTCTATAGCAATAGCCTCTTTATAAACATCGCTTTTAGAAAGATTCCTTAATTTTGCGACTTCCTTAATAGCCTCTTTTTTAGTATAATTATTTTCCATTAATAATTCAAGATGTTCCAGTATAGATAGCTCCTTCCAGACCTTTTCTTCATATTCATTTAATTTATCTCTACCTTCAACCACAAGAACTATCTCACCTTTAATCTCTTTATCCTTTAATAATTCATAGACTTTTTTACTTGTCCCATAATATTTTTCTTCATGAATCTTTGTTAATTCACGTACTACTGCAATTTTTCTCCCTTTTAATACCTTATTTAATTCTTTTAAAGTATCCAATAATCTATATGGTGATTCGTAAAAAACGATGGTCCTCTCTTGGCTCTCAATATTATCTAAAAAAGATTTGCGCTCTTTTCCTTTTCTTGGAATAAAACCCTCAAAAACAAATCTGTCAACTGAAAGACCAGATACAACCAGAGCAGAAATCAAGGCAGTGGGGCCTGGAACAGGAAAAACTAAAATATCCAGTTTAATTGCCCTCTTTACTATTAAAGATCCTGGATCTGATATCTCTGGCATACCAGCATCACTAACAAGGGCTATATCTTTACCTGCCTTTAATTCTTTTATTAATCTTTCCGTCATTTCCAGCTCATTATGTTCATGATAACTGCTCATAGGAGTATTAATTTCATAATAATGTAATAATTTTTTTGTTCTACGCGTATCCTCTGCTGCGATTAAATCTACTTCCTTTAAGATCCTTAACACTCTGAAACTGATATCTTCAAGATTTCCAATAGGTGTTCCACAAATATATAGCCTTCCCCTATCTTCCATTTATATCTCCCCATAAATCTTCTTGACTTCTTCTGTATATTCTATAGAATCACCTTCATAAACAATAAGAACAGGTTCTACATTCAAGCCACCATTGGCCCCTTTAATGGCCTTTATTAAAAACATATCAGGTGACTTGTTATATCTAGATTGAACCAATCTTAGTTTTTTAGGCTCAAGATTATATTTTCTTAAACTAGTAAAAACTTCAGACATTCGCCAGCTTCTATGTACCATAAAAAATGAACCATTATTTATTAAAACAAACGCAGCTGATTTTACTACATCATCAAGATTTACAGTTATTTCATGTCTGGCAATAGCCTTTCTTCGATTATTTGTTATTTTTCCTGCGTTAACTGGCATATATGGTGGATTACTTACAACAATATCAAAACTATCATTTCGTATATAATTACCTATCTCTTTCAAATCTCCTTCTCTAATTTCAATTTTTTCCTTCAGGCCGTTCATTTCGACACTACGCCTGGACATTTCAACTAAATCTGCCTGTATTTCCAGGCCAATAACCCTGGATGGATTTTTTTTATATGCTAAAAGCAGTGGAATAACACCACTGCCACAACCAAGATCAAGTACCCGTTCCCCTCCTCTTATATCTACGAAATCTGAAAGAAGAACTGAATCAGTACCAAATTTAAAAAAATCATTATTTTGTATTATCTTTAGCTTTTCCGGTATTAAATAATGTATCTCTTCCATCAATCCTGCTCCTTGAACTGATTCTCCAATAGTTTTAAACAAAACATGCAATCACCTTCTCTTTTTTCTCCGAAACCAGGGTGACAAACATGATAACCTTCTTTATATAAACTCATAAGATTATTTTTACTATCCAGATCTTTTCCCTTTATATTTTTATTTTTTGCAAACAATAACTTATTCAATTCCTGATTTTCTTTTTTTAATTCTTCATTTTCTTTATATAAATCATAACTTAATTCTTTTAATTTATTAAATTGTGAAGACATCCTTTCCAATTCTTCCTGAAAATAGGCCAGAGCACTTAAAATATCACCATCCATATTACCCTCTCCTGTATTAAAATAAAGAATTAATGCACCAAAACAGGCGCATTAATTCTTTTATTCATCATCTTCTAATTCCTCTACCTCAATTTCTACATACTCTTTTTCGCCAATATCTACTTTTACTGTTTTTTTAATAAGATTTCTTCCTATTACTTCTCCTTCATCTTCACCTTCATTAAAGCTAATATTATCCCCAATATCAGGCATCTCCTGTTTAATTTCTTTATATGTCTCTGATTCATACTTTAAACAACACATCAAACGGCCACAGAGACCAGATATCTTGGCCGGATTAAGAGAAAGATTCTGTTTTTTTGCCATTTTAATGGATATAGGTTCAAAATCCCTGAGAAAACTAGAGCAACAAAGAGGTCGTCCACAGGGACCAATACCACCTATCATCTTAGCTTCATCTCTAACCCCAATTTGTCTAAGTTCTATTCTTGTTTTAAAAACCCGGGCCAAATCCTTGACCAATTCTCTAAAATCTACTCTACCATCTGCTGTAAAATAAAATATAATTTTATTATGGTCAAAGGTATATTCAACATCTATTAACTTCATTGGTAACTTATGTTTTACAATCTTTTCCAGGCAAATATCATAAGCCTCTTCTTCAAGTCCTTTATTTACATCATTTTTTTCCTTATCCTGAATAGTAGCTTTACGAATAACCTTTTTTAAGGGGGCAACAATTTCCTTATCTTCAACGTCTTTCACACCCATAACTACCTCACCAAATTCAATACCGCGAGCAGTCTCAACTATGACAAAATCTCCTTTTTCCAGCTCCACATCATCAGGATCAAAATAATATATTTTACCGGCATCACGAAAACTAATGCCTACAACTGTATACATATTTCACACCTTCTTGGCTCTTATCTTTAATAATAATACCTGTAATATTAAATCACTTCTGACGTTTTTTTCAAGATAAAATCTGTGTTTCTGAATCAATTCTAAAATTGCAAATAATTCATTAATTGTATATATTTCAATCTGTTTTCTAATTTCATTTATAAAATCCCTGTTTGCTAAAAAATCTTTTGAATCACTCTTATACATTATTATATCCCGATACCAGGTAGATAGCAAATTTAATACAGGATAACCTTCTGTAATTAATTGTTTAAAAAAAGCTGCCTTTTCAATAATTTCACTTATATTAATTTCTGGTAAACTACTTAAAAAATTCATGATGTCTTTTCTTTTATTTAAAAAATTATCATCTTCAGCAATTTTATTTGCACGCCCTATGCTGCCATTTGCAATTGTTGATAATAGTTCTGCTCTATCTTCATTTTCTCCTTTTTTAATTAAATAATCTTTTATTAAAGTTTGAGGAATGATACCAATATTTATATGCTGACACCTGGAAATAATTGTTGGTAAAACCCGACTTAATTCTTCTGCTAAAAGAATTATTATTGCATAATCCGGTGGCTCTTCAAGTGTTTTTAATAAACTGTTTGCCGCTTCATCTGTCATCATACCCGCCTTATCAATAATATAAATTTTTTTATCAGACTCATATGGTCTATAAGCAATCTCTTTTTGTAGATTTCTCATCTGTTCAATTTTTATTTTACTATTATCAGCTGCTTCAATAAGTCTTACATCCGGATGATTTTTATGAGCTATTTTCCTGCAGTATTTACAATAACCACAATTATCAGCAATTTCATTTTCACACATGAGAGATTTTGTAAATTCCAAAGCCAGGGTCTTTTTACCTGTCCCCTCTCTTCCAGTGAAAAGATAGGCATGTTGAATTCTTTGATTAATTAGCTCTTTTTTTAATATATTTATTGGCTCAGATTGTCCAATAATATCTGCAAATCCCATATAAACACCCTAAATTTTTATAAATTTTTCGACATCAAGTATAAATATTGTAGCTCCACCTATTTGAACTTCCATAGGGAATGAATAATAACTCTCCAGAGAATTTGCTACTGGAGACATAGGCGCAATAGTCTTTTTCCTGGATTTACAGGTGCTATCAATAATATTCATAATTTTATCCAGATGCTCCTCATCAGTCCCAATTAAAAAAGTAGTATTGCCTTCTCTTAAAAATCCACCTGTGCTGGCCATCTTTGTGACCCGAAAACCAGAAGCATTCAAACCATCCATTAATTCAGGAGCATCATGATCATGCACTATAGCTATTATCATCTTCTTTTTACTCTCTTCTGTCATAATAAGCTCTCCTTTACAATTTTAAATATTTCTCTATGCAAAATTTCCGGTTTCTGATCTGCATTAATAAGGACACATCTATCCTCTTTTGCCATTGTAATAAAGGCATCCCTAACCTTTTGATGAAATTCTAATACTTCCTGCTCAAGTCTATCTCCAGTTTTTCCCAGACTGAGACTTTTTGCTCGTTTTATCCCTTTTTCAATATCAATATCAAGAATTAAAGTTAAATCAGGCCAATAACCATTAATAACCCATTCATTTATTTTTCTTACCATGCTTAAATCCAAATCCCGTCCAAAACCTTGATAAGCTATATTTGAATCAATGTATCTATCTGCTAAAACAATTTCCCCTGCTTTCAAGGCTGGCAAAATATTTTCTTTAAGGTCTTGAGCCCTATCAGCTGCATAAAGTAATATCTCTGCTTTGTAGTCTAAAATATTATTTAGAGGATTCAATAAAATTTCCCTGATTTTATTACCAATCTTAGTTCCTCCAGGCTCTCTGGTTATCCTCACCTTATAACCCTCTTCGATCAGGCTTTTTTCTATCATTTTGAGTTGAGTTGTCTTCCCTGAACCCTCAACACCTTCAAATGTAATCAATTTACCTTTCATAACCTGACCTCTTCCATTATAAAATAAAAAAACTTAGTAAATCCATAAATTATATTATCACATAACAGGGATGATTTCAATTGAGAGTAATATATTTTCTTTCCTTGCCATTCACAGCACCTCCTGTGCTGCTCATTCTAAAAAACAGGTCTATATCCCTCCATGGATTCGACCTGTTTTAATAGTCGTGCAGAAAATTTATCTACTCTCAAAGTTAAGTTCATCTAAGTTTATGTTTGATACCTGTCTTTTAATCTATAAAATAAGTCATTATTTATATTTAAAAAATTTTAGTCTTTAAGTCCTTCAAGATAATTATCTGCCTCAATGGCTGCTTTTGCACCTGATGCAGCAGAAGTTACCACCTGTCTGTAAATTGGGTCCTGTACATCTCCAGCTGCAAAAACTCCTTCAATATTGGTTTTTTGTCTGCCATCTGTAACTATATATCCAGATTCATTTAATTCAAGATAATCCTTAAATAAAGCTGTATTGGGATTATAACCAACTGCAATAAAAAATCCTCTTACCTCAGAGAGCTCTCGCTCCTCGCCAGTTTTATTGTTTTTCACAAGCAAACCTTCAAGACTATCTTCTCCAAATATCTTCTCAAGCTCTGTATCCCATAAAACTTCTATTTTATCATTATTTATAACCCTGTCACCCAAAAGCTTTGTTCCTCTAAATTGGTCGCGTCTATGAATAATATAAACTTTTGAGCCAAATTTAGTCAGGTAATTTGCCTCTTCAAGTGCAACATCTCCCCCACCAACAACAGCAATTTCTTTATCTTTAAAGAAAGCACCATCACAAGTAGCACAATAAGATATCCCACTACCAACTAACTTATCTTCTTTTTCTAAACCTAATTTTCCAGGAGAAGCCCCGGTAGCAATAATAACTGTATCAGCTTCATATTCTGCCATCTCTGTTTTTAAATAAAAAGGCCTTTGCTTTAAATCCACTTCTTCTACTGACTCAAAAACCATTCTGGCCCCAAATTTATCAGCCTGCTCTGTCATTTTTTGTGTAATATCAAATCCACCGATTCCATCTGGAAATCCAGGATAGTTTTCTAATTCAGAAGTGCTTGTAATTTGTCCACCGGGCTCCGGACCATTAATTATCAGCGGCTCTATTCCTGACCTTGCAGCATAAATTGCAGCAGATAAACCAGCTGGCCCACCACCAATAATAACTAATTTTTCCTTTTTTCTTTCATTTGCCATATATAGTCCTCCTCTTTTCTATTATATATAATAATCATTTTAGACAACAATTATATAATAGTATCCTGAGGGAAATAAAACTGTAAAATTGATAACATATGATCAATTAATCTACACTATAATTGGGTGCCTCTTTTGTTATAGTAATATCATGAGGATGACTTTCTCTCAATCCAGCTGAAGTAATTTTAATAAATTTACCCCTTTCCTGAAGAGCTTTTATTGTCTTTGTGCCACAATAACCCATCCCTGATTTAATTCCACCTAATAACTGATAAATAGTATCTGATAAAGAACCTTTATAGGGAACTCTTCCCTCTATACCTTCAGGAACAAGTTTATCTGTTTCTTCCTGATCTTCCTGGAAATAACGGTCTTTACTACCTTCTTTCATAGCTCCAATAGAACCCATGCCACGATAAACTTTAAAACTGCGTCCTTTATATATTTCTAATTCACCAGGGCTCTCTTCGGTACCAGCCAGCAGACTACCAATCATTACATTAGCTGCTCCAGCTGCTAGAGCCTTGACAATGTCACCAGAATATTTAATTCCACCATCAGCAATAATTGTCTTGTTATATTCCTTTGCCTTTTTTGCGCACTCGTAGATAGCTGTAATTTGAGGAACTCCCACTCCAGCCACCACCCTTGTTGTGCAAATAGAGCCTGGCCCAACTCCCACTTTAACAAGATCTGCACCTGCATTAATAAGGTCTTCTGTTCCAGCAGCAGTAGCCACATTACCTCCTACCAGTGTTATCTCAGGATACTCTGTTTTAATCATTTTAACAGCATCAAGAACACCCTCAGAGTGACCATGGGCAGTATCAACAACAATAACATCGACACCGGCTTCAACCAGAGCTGCTACCCTATCCTTTGTGTCATGAGAAATCCCGACTGCTGCAGCAACCATTAATCTTCCCCTTGAATCTTTAGCTGCATCTGGAAATTGTTTTGCTTTTTCAATATCTTTAATAGTAATTAAACCTTTTAAGATATCATTATCATCTACAATGGGAAGCTTCTCTATCTTATGTTCCTGCAAGACTTTTTTAGCATCTTCAAGTGTTGTACCTACAGGAGCAGTAACCAGTCCTGTTGATGTCATAACTTCAGATATAGGTCGATTATAATCAGTAATAAATCTCAAATCCCGGTTTGTTAATATTCCAACAAGTTTTTTGTTTTCATCTACAATAGGAACACCAGATATCCTGAATTTAGACATTAAATTTTCTGCCTCTTGAATAAGGTTATCAGGAGAGAGATAAAAAGGGTCTACAATAACCCCACTTTCAGACCTTTTAACCCTGTCCACTTCTTCAGCCTGTTGTACTATACTCATATTTTTGTGTATTACACCAAGTCCACCTTCACGGGCCATAGCTATGGCCATGCCGGCCTCAGTTACCGTATCCATACCCGCACTGATTATTGGTATATTCAATTTAATTTTATCTGTAAGCCTGGTCTCAGCATTAACATTCCGTGGCAAAACTTTTGATTTAGCAGGAAGCAATAAAACATCATCAAATGTTAAACCTTCTCCAATAAGTTTATCTTTCATT
The DNA here is from genome assembly GCA_964581445.1 of uncultured Halanaerobiales bacterium. Classification (GTDB taxonomy): domain Bacteria; phylum Bacillota; class Halanaerobiia; order Halanaerobiales; family CAZOON01; genus CAZOON01. The sequence continues at coordinate 7,555 of CAZOON010000011.1, forward strand.
ATTCCCCCTCTTTCTCTAATAGTTCAAGTACTCGTATCATTAATATTTTAAGTATTGTACCAGACAGTAAATGCAATGTCAAGAAACTTAAAATATGAACCTATCACCAGTATGTGCAACATTTACCCTATCACCAAACTCATTTTTCATCTGGCGAACAGCATTAAAACCTGTACAGTGTAAGGGAATCAGTAACTCAAAATTTATTTTTTTTAAATAAGAGATTGTTTGTTTTATTCTATCTTCCCCGGCATTAATAAGGTGCATACCTCCAATTATCGCATAAATCTTATCATTTCCTTTTAACTTTTTAATATATTCTATAATATTAACAATACCTGAATGGCTGCAACCCAACAATAAAACTAAACCCTTATTAGTTTCAATAAAAAGTGTCTCATCATCCCTGAAAGTATCGATTTGTATTTTTTCATCAATCTTGATTGTATATTTTTTTGACTTAGTCTCAAAGTCATTTGTCCTCGGAACTTCACCTGTCAAAAATATTCCTGGATAAATCTCTTTATTATCTTTTACTGCTCTAAATAAATTGATATCTTTTTTAATTACATCCATACCTATCTCTTTATTTCGGGAATATTTCGCCTCAAAAACATCCGGATGAGCAATAACATCAATATCAGGATTAATTGATAATAACTGCCGCAAGCCACCAGTATGATCATCATGACCATGACTTAAAAAAACTGCCTTTAATCTATTAAAATCAATATCAAGCTTTTTAGCATTTTCAAATAAAGCCATTCCCTGACCGGTATCAAATAGATATTCCTCATCACCATATTTAAACCAAAAGGAAAGACCATGCTCAGCTATTAAATCTCTGCGATATATAGAATTCTCTACTAATATTAGTACTTCAAGATTTTTAGACATTATTAATTTCCTCCCTCTTTATTTTATATTTATTAACTTTATTCTCTTATAGAATATTATTCCCCTGCTTTTTTTAATAAATTTTGCCATCTTTTATCGATCTCTTTCTGGATATCTTCAATTATATAAATATTTTCTTCTAGAAAAAGATGTTTAAATCTCCCCTGAGATTTAAGCCAGGCACTTATAGGCTTTTTATCTTTTGGAATATAATTTATATGATATTCACCATTTTCAACTTCATAGAGTGGCCAAAAATTTGTATCAACAGCAAGTTTAGTTATTTCTATTCCCCTGTCTTCCTCTATCCGCCATCCCCGGGGACAAACGGACAAAACATTTAAAAATGCAGGTCCTTCTATACTTATGGCCTTCCTGACTTTTTTCATTAAATCTTTCCAGTGATATGGACTGGCCTGGGCTACATAGGGAATATTATGGGCTACCATTATTTCTGTTATATCTTTTTTATATCTTTTTTTACCATTATTAATTTTACCAACTGGAGTAGTGCTGGTATTTGCTCCTCTTGGTGTAGCACTGGAGCGCTGTATACCTGTATTCATATATGCCTCATTATCATAACAAACATAAAGAAAATTATGTCCTCTCTCCACCGCTCCTGAAAGTGATTGTAAGCCAATATCATATGTACCTCCATCTCCACCAAATACAATAAATTTAAATTCTTCATTAATCTTCTTTCTCCTTTTTAAAGCTCTATAGGCCGCCTCAACTCCACTAATAGTAGCTGCATTATTTTCAAAGGCATTATGAATAAATGGTACCTTCCAGGCAGTTGTTGGGAAAAGTGTCGTAGAAACCTCAAGACATCCTGTAGATACGCCTACTACCACTGGAAAATCTATAGCCTGAAGAACCTCTTTTACAATAATAGGGGCACCACAACCGGGACATAATCTATGTCCCCCTGTAATCATTAGTTCTTTTTTAGATAGTTCTTTTAATTTAAGCATATACCATCTCCACCTTTTATTCCCTCACTCCAATATATTGTATTCTATTTTCTATTTTCTCTGAGTCCTTTAATTTATCAAGCTGTATATATAAATCTTCAAGTTCAGAAATGCTTATATCTCTGCCACCAAGACCATATATATAATTTACAATCTTTTTTTCACCCTGCTCATATAGCACATTTAATATATCACTATATAATGGACCTCCATTTAAAGAAAAAGTATCAGCTCTATCCAGTACTCCAATTATTTTTTTATCAGTTAATATTTCCCTGAGTTTTTCTCCTGGAAAAGGGCGGAATAATCGAAGATTAATTACCCCGGCCTTAATACCTTTTTTTCTTATATTTTCAGCTGCAACTCTGGCTGTTCCCATAGTAGAGCCAAGACCAATCAATATTATATCCGCATCATTTATCATAAAATCTTCAAGAAAGGAATAATTACGATCTGATATTTCCTTATATTCACCTGCCACCTTTAAAACAGTCCCCATCACACTTTCCATTACATGAGATTCTTGCCTCTTGTGTTCAAAATAATAATCCTGAAGGTCAAGAGGACCAAAGGTTACAGGATCCTTACTATCAAGTAATCTATATTTCGCTTCATATTCTCCTAAAAATTTCTTTACAAGCTCATCAGAAAGTGGCCTGATATTTTCCACTGCATGGCTTATAATAAAACCATCCATATTAACCATAACTGGTAATTTTTCTATCTCTGCAATCCTGACAGCTTGAATCATATTATCATAAGCAGACTGTGCGTTTTCTCCAAATAATTGAATCCAGCCTGAATCCCTTGCTGCCATAGCATCACTATGATCGCAATGTATATTTATTGGTCCACTTAAGGCCCTATTTACAACAGTCATAACTATAGGCAAGCGCAAAGAAGAAGCAATATATACAATCTCCATCATATAGGCCAGGCCATTAGCTGAAGTAGCTGTCAAGGCCCTGGCACCCGCTGCTGATGCACCAACTGTTGCACTCATCGCACTATGTTCACTCTCAACAGTAATATATTCTGTATCCAATTCCCCATCGGCAATAAATTGTGAAAAAAGCTGTACTATCTCAGTCTGAGGAGTAATTGGATAAGCAGCTAAGACATCAGGATTTATCTGTTTCATAGCCAGAGCAACTGATTCATTTCCTGTTAAAGCAATCTGCTCAATCATCTTTTCACCCCTCTTTTTCATAGTTTTCATCTTCATTAATCATTTCCAGGGCTGTTGTGGGGCATTGCCTGGCACAAATACCACAGCCTTTACAGTGATAATAATCTACTCCCTTGACTTCTCCATTCTCTACATTTATAGCCATATCAGGGCAATAAATCCAGCAAAGAAAGCATTGTATACACCTTTCTTCTATATATACTGGTTTCTTGACCCTCCATGTCCCGGTTTTATAATCACTTGCATTTCCAGAATTTAATATAAGCCCCCCGATAGGAAGTTCTTTCCACCCCTTTTTTTCCTTATTGCTCATATTATTTTCACCTCATCGGCTGCCCTTTGCAGAGACCTCATATTTCCTGCAATAATTTTTTTTCTAGATCTAAATTTTTTTTGAAATTCATATTCAGCCATTTTAAAAAAATCTTCGGATTTTATTAATCCTGCAATTTTATTAAAGGCACCCATCATTGCTATATTGGGGAATATTCTACCCAGCTCTTCTTCAGATATATTATCAGCATCAATTGCATAGACTTCAATATTGTCCTCAAGCTTTGATTTTAATTCTGAAACATTATAATCTTCAGCTAGATTTAAAACTATTTTACCTCCTCTGGCTATACCTGTATTAAAATCAAGCATATCAATTAAAGTAGGGTCGAGTATAATTATATAATCAGCCCTTTCAATTTGACAGTGTTGATGAATTGGCTGATCTGCTAATCTAGTATAAGAAACTACCGGGGCACCCATTCTTTCTGGTCCATATTCAGGAAATGCCTGGACATAAAGCCCGGTAGCAGAAAAAATCTTGGCAAGTAATATTGATGCAGTTTTCCCTCCCTGACCTCCACGACCATGCCAGCATATCTCTATCATCTTTACATCCTCTCTCTGGCTTTTTTCATCAAATACATATATTTTTTTTCAGCTGCCTGCAAAAGATATGTTGCATGATCAATTAATTCAGGTTCTGAAACACTTTCAAAATATTGTCTGGCATATATCCATTGCTCATGTGCCTGTTCAATTTCATCTTCTAATCCCGACTTCTTTTCCATAATAATTTTATTCCTCTCTAAAAACGGTCTGACTTTCTCAAGCAATTTCATTATTAACCCCCTCTATTTCCATAATAGTAAACGAACCCCCAGGGATAAAAAGATTATTCCCAGAACTTTCAACCAGGTAAACGGTATTTTTTCAATTCCGGGTAAACCCATATGATCAATTAAGGTTGCAGTTAAAACCTGCCCACTAATTATCGAAGTAGTTGCATTTGCAACTCCAAGTTCTGGTATGCTCTTTGTTACCCCATAGGTAATAGCTATCCCGATAATGCCTCCAAGATATAAATACCAGGGGATAGTGTTAAAAGCAGAGAAATTAATTTTACTATTTTTAAATATAAGTATAAAAAATACTATAATTGATGCTGTTAGATGAACGAAAAATATTGTTTCCCATAATCCAATTTTTTTAAATAATACAGCATTTATTGAGCCCTGAATTGCCATCATTATTCCAGCAAATGCTGCCAATAATAAATAAAATAATGAATTTCCGCTTATAATCACACTCACCCCTATACTATTTTTTACATAAAAAAAAGCCTTTATACGGAAATTCCGTATAAAGGCTTATAATATTACTATTTAAATCTCTAGATTTCTACTCGAGCTTCCAGTGCTCTAGAAAGTGTTACTTCATCAGCATATTCTAAATTTCCTCCAACTGGAAGTCCATGTGCTATTCTAGTAACTTTAATCTCCAGTGCTTTAATTAATTTAGCAATGTACATTGCCGTAGCATCACCCTCAACATCCGGGTCTGTAGCAATAATCACCTCATCCACATCTTCCTTAAGTCGTGGAAGTAAATTCTTAATCTTAATATCCTCTGGACCAATACCATCTATTGGTGAAATCGAGCCATGCAAAACATGATATAAACCATTAAACTCTCCTGTCTTTTCCATGGCAATAATATCTTTGGGACTTTCAACAACACAAATAATATTTTTATCTCTTTCAATGGATCTACAAATATTACAGGGGTCTTTTTCAGTTAAATTATTGCAAATTGAACAATATTTTATCTTATCTTTTGCTTCAAGTAAAGCATTTGAAAGTTCATTTACCCTGCCCTTATTTAATCCCAGGATATAAAATGCAAGACGCTGGGCAGTTTTAGGACCAATTCCCGGCAACTTACTCAATTCTTGAATCAATTTCCCCATTGGTCGGGGATAATAATTCATTAGAACATCCCCGGAATATTCATTCCACCGGTTAATTTGCCCATTTCATTATTAACCATATCCTGGATTTCGCGCATCCCTTCATTTACTGC
>CAZOON010000012.1:0-12814 GCA_964581445.1 uncultured Halanaerobiales bacterium
CAGACCTACTTTTGAGGGGGGCCAGACACCATTATTCAGACGCTTACCTAAAAGAGGTTTTAATAATATCTTTAAGAAGAAATTTAATGAAGTAAATGTGTATCAGCTTAATTATTTTGATGATGGCGATGAGATAACTCCTGAATTATTGCTACAAAAAGGCATTATTAATAAAATAAGTAAAAGTGGAGTAAAGATATTGGGAAAAGGAGAACTTGAAAAAAATCTAAATGTAAAAGCAAATGCCTTCAGTGCATCGGCTAAAGAAAAAATCAAAAATGCTGGTGGAAAGGCTGAGGTGATTTAATTTGTTAAACGCCCTGAGTAATGTTTTTAAAGTTAAAGAGTTGAGAAAAAAAGTTTTATTTGTACTGGCAATGATGGTTGTTTACAGGCTTGGAGCACATATACCGGTACCTGGTGTAGATGCAGCGGTTTTAAGAGAGCGTTTATTTGGTGGAGCAGCTGGTGGAGTTTTTGATTTTCTGGATTTATTTGCAGGTGGTGCTTTAAGGAACTTTACTATATTTGCTATGAGTATAACACCATATATTACTGCTTCAATTATTTTGAATTTATTAACTGTAGTTATTCCTAAGTTAGAAGAACTTTCAAAACAGGGTAATGAAGGCAGAAAAAAAATTGCTCAATACACAAGATATAGTGCTGTTGTATTAGCTGTTATACAGGGTGTGGGTATTACAGCGATGATTAAAGGTTTTGGAGCTATTTCAAATCCTGATTTTTTCAATCTGTTTTTAATTGTTATAAGTCTTACTGCTGGTACTGCATTTTTAATGTGGTTAGGGGAGCAGATTACTGAAAAAGGTATAGGGAATGGTATATCTATAATAATTTTCACATCAATATTATCAAGATTTCCCAGTGATATTTATGGGACCTGGAGGCTTTTGAAGGCTGGGACCATTTCCGTATTAAATATTCTTATTTTTTTAGTATTGGCAATATTGATTATAGCTGGCATTATTTTTGTTCAGCAGGGTGAAAGAAGAATACCTGTACAGTACTCAAAAAGGATTGTAGGAAGAAAAGTATATGGTGGCAGAAGCACTCATATACCAATGAAAATAAACCAGGCAGGGGTAATTCCAGTAATCTTTGCTTCATCAGTATTATTGTTTCCGGGTGTTATTGCTAAGGTATTACCCTATGGATGGGCGCAATCGATTGCTAGTATGATCAGTCCTGGATCTACTTTATATCTCATTCTTTATGGATTAATGATATTATTTTTCACATATTTTTATACTGCTATAACCTTTAATCCTGAAGAGGTGGCAGAGAACATGAAAAAATATGGAGGTTTTATACCAGGAATTAGGCCTGGTAGAGCGACAGTTAATTATCTAGATAAAATATTGGTAAGGGTAACTCTAGCTGGAGCTGTTTTTTTAACTATAGTTGCATTATTACCATTTGCAATGGGTCCATTAACTGGAGTTAATATCAGTTTTGGCGGGACTTCATTATTAATTATGACAGGTGTTGCATTACAAACAATGCAACAGATTGAATCACAATTATTGATGAGACATTATGAAGGGTTTATGAAATAAGGGGGGGCTTTAGAAATGGATATGATATTACTGGGACTTCCGGGTGCCGGGAAAGGAACTCAAGCAAAAAAAATTTCTAAGGAATTTGATCTTCCCCATATAGCAACAGGAGATATTTTCCGCCAGGCTATTAGGGATAAAACAACTATGGGAAGAGAAGCCAAAAAATTTCTTAATGCTGGCGAATTAGTTCCAGATGAAGTTACAATAGGAATTGTAAAAGATAGGTTAAATAAAAAAGATTGTGATAAAGGTTTTATTCTTGATGGTTTTCCCCGCACATTAAATCAAGCTGAGGCTCTTGATGATATATTAGAAGAAATGAATAACAAATTAGATCTTGCTTTATATATTAATGTTGCTGAAGAAAAATTAATAAAACGTTTATCTGGCAGGAGGATTTGTGAAGATTGTGGTGCATCGTATCATATGCAATTTAATCCTCCAAAAGAAGACGGTATTTGTGATAAATGTGGAGGAAAATTAATTCAAAGAAGTGATGATCAGGAAGATACGGTGATAAATCGTATTAAAGTCAACAAAAAACAGATGCAGGATCTTTTAGATTATTATACTGATAAAGATATACTGCAAAAAATAGAAAGTACCGGAGGTATTAATGAGGTTTTTACAGATATATCTCAGATACTAAAGGAGTTAGGATAAATGATTATATTGAAATCTCCGCGAGAAATTGATATCATGAGAAAAGCAAATGCAATAGTAGCTGAAACTCATGCATATTTAGCGGAAAAAATTAGCTCAGGTATTAGTACTAAAGAGATAGATAAACTGGGAGAGGAATATATAAGAGGGAAAGGTGCTATACCTTCATTTAAAGGTTATCACGGTTTCCCCGCTTCTATTTGTGTATCTATTAATGAGGAAGTAGTACATGGAATACCTGATGAAAATAGAATTGTTAGTGATGGTGATCTTGTGAGCCTTGATATAGGTACTTTATATGAAGGTTTTAATGGAGATGCAGCACGAACAGTACTTGTTGGAGAAGTTGATAAAGAAGTTGAAAAATTGGTCGATGTTACGAAAGAATCTTTTTATAAAGGTATAGAATTTGCTAGACCGGGTAATAGATTGACAGATATTTCCCATGCAATACAAAAATATGTAGAAGCAAATAACTTTTCTATAGTGAGAGATTATGTTGGTCACGGTATAGGACGAGAAATGCATGAAGATCCACAAATTCCTAATTTTGGTTCTCCTAATAGAGGCCCTCTATTGAAAAAGGGTATGACAATTGCCATTGAACCCATGGTGAATATGGGAGGATATCAGGTCAAAACTTTAGAAGATGGCTGGACAGTTGTTACACGAGATAAAAGTCTATCTGCACATTATGAAAACACTTTAGCTATTCTGGATGATGGCCCAGTAATTTTAAGTAAAATATAGATTATTGCAGAGGGCTTTTTGTTTGTGTTATAATATAACAGTATATGCCCGGTGAAATAGAAGGAGTGAATGCTATGCAACTGGGAGAACTTGTTGTTTCTATCGCAGGCCGTGATAAAGGTAGATATTTTATTGTTGTAAATATTATAAATGAAGATTATGTAAAGGTTGCAGATGGTGATTTAAGAAGAATCGAAAATCCTAAGAAAAAAAATATTAAGCACCTCAAATCTGAAAAAAATATATTTGATGAATTATCTATCTGGTTGGCCAGAGGAAAAAGAATTCGGAATGAAGATCTTAAAAATATTATCCAAAATTATTATCCTGATTTTAAGGAGGGTACTTTGTAAATGGCAAAAGAGGAACCGATTGAAGTTCAGGGTACAGTTGTTGAGCCCCTGCCTAATGCTATGTTTAGAGTAGAACTAGATAATGATCATAAAGTGCTGGCTCATGTATCAGGAAAAATGAGGATGAATTTTATTCGTATTTTACCTGGTGATAAAGTTACAGTGGAATTGTCTCCTTATGATTTAAGTCGTGGTAGAATAACTTATCGCCATAAGACAAAATAGAAGTCTGAGGGGGTATTAAAATGAAGGTTAGACCATCGGTTAAACCGATTTGCGATAAGTGTAGAGTGATTCGTCGTAAAGGTAAGGTTATGGTTATCTGTGAAAATCCGAAACATAAACAAAGACAGGGTTAAAATATGGAGGTGAAAAAATGGCAAGAATAGAAGGTGTTGACCTTCCCAGAAATAAAAGAGTAGAAATTGGCCTCACATATATTTATGGAATTGGACGCTCAACATCACAAAAAATATTAGAAGCTACAGGAATAGATTTTGATACAAGGGTTAAGGACTTAACTGAAGCGGAAATCACAAAATTAAGAAATGAAATAGATAATTATCAAGTTGAAGGTGAACTGCGAAGAGAAATCCGTGGAAATATAAAAAGACTTATGGATATTGGATCATATCGTGGTCTAAGACACCGCAGGGGGCTTCCTGTAAGAGGACAGAGAACAAAAACAAATGCTCGTACTCGTAAAGGTCCCAAGAAAACTGTTGGTATATCTAAAGGTTAATTTTTGTAAGTGAGGAGGGAATTATATGGCAAAGTCAAAAAAGAAGGTTAAAAAAAGAAGAAAAATAAAAAGAAATATTGAAAAAGGTCAGGCCCATATTAAATCAACCTTTAATAATACAATTATTACTATTACTGATCTTGAAGGTAATGTGCTTGGCTGGTCAAGTGCAGGAAAAGTTGGTTATAAAGGATCAAGGAAAAGCACGCCATTTGCTGCTCAGATTGCAGCTGAAGATGCTGCATCTCAGGCTCAAGAAATGGGTTTAAAAGAGATTCAAATTTTTGTAAAAGGACCTGGTTCTGGTAGAGAATCAGCTATTAGATCTTTACAGGCCGTTGGTCTTGATGTTAATCTTATTCAAGATATAACGCCTATTCCTCATAATGGTTGTCGACCACCAAAAAGAAGACGTGTTTAGAATAAACTATATCTGTTAATAATGAAAATGGAGGTGTAATTATGGCAAGATATACAGGTTCTGTATGTAGATTATGTCGCCGCGAAGGTGAAAAATTATATTTAAAAGGTGCACGCTGTTATAGTGATAAATGCGCTTTTGACCGTCGCCCATATGCCCCTGGTGAAAAAGGACAATCCAGGACAAAAGTGTCTGAATATGGGCTTCAACTGCGGGAAAAACAGAAAGTTAGAAGAATATATGGTATTATGGAAAAACAATTCAGAAAATATTTTGGAATAGCTGAAAAAATGAGAGGAGTAACAGGAGAGAATTTTCTCCAGCTTCTTGAAAGAAGACTTGATAATGTTGTTTACCGTTTAGGTTTTGCCAGTTCTAGAAATGAGGCCAGACAATTTGTCTTACATGGTCATATTAAGGTTAATGGCCGCAAAGTTAGTATACCATCATATCAGGTGGATGAAGGTGATTTAGTTGGTGTTAAAGATTCAAGTCGTAAATCAACTCGTTTTAAAGAAGTATTTGAATTTAATTCTGAAATAACACCACCATCCTGGTTAAGTGTAAATCTGGAAAAAGCAGAGGGTAAAATTGTCTCACTTCCTGAAAGAGAAGACATTGATCATCCTATTGAAGAACACTTAATTGTAGAATATTATTCACGCTAGAAGAATCACCCTTTGAATTTTAGTAATAAGGGGGTCATAAATTTAATGATAGAAATTGAAAAGCCACGTATAGAAAGAGTAAAAAATGATGATTTTTATGGCAAATTTGAGATAGCACCACTGGAGAGAGGATATGGTATTACTCTGGGTAATTCACTTAGACGTATATTATTATCATCACTTCCAGGTGCAGCAATAACTTCTATTAAAATAGATGGGATTAAGCACGAATTTTCTTCAATACCCGGGGTTGTTGAGGATGTTGCTGAAATTATTCTCAATATTAAAGAGCTTGTTTTAAAGTATACAGGTGATGATGTTGAAAGCATTACTTTAACTGCAGAAGGTGAAGGTGAAGTATTAGCAGGTAATTTTAAAACAACTGGAGATATTGAAATAGTTAATAAAGACCATCATATTGCCACTTTAACTGAAGATGGAAAATTGTTGTTGGAAGCTACTGTCGAGAGAGGTAGAGGTTATATTACATCAGAAGAAAATAAGACACACTTTGATAAAATAATTGGATTAATTCCATTAGACTCATCTTTTAGCCCTATAGAAAGGGCAAATTTTCAGGTAGAGAATACCAGGGTTGGCCAGGTAACTGATTATGATAGGTTAATACTGGAGGTTCTCACAGATGGCAGTGTAACACCTGATGATGCTATTAGTCTTTCAGCAAAAATAATGGTAGAGCACCTAGAGTTATTTAGAAATTTAACAGATGAAATAGATGATGTTGAAATCATGGTTGAAAAAGAAGAAGAAGAAAAAGATAAAATCATGGATACCACAGTTGAAGAACTTGAATTATCAGTTAGATCTTCCAATTGTCTGAAAAGAGCTGGAATTAATACTGTCGGTGAACTAGTAGATAAAACAGAAGATGATTTAATGAAAGTCCGGAATCTGGGGAAAAAATCCCTTCAGGAAATAAGAGATAAATTAAATGAACTGGAATTAAAGTTAAAAGAACCTGAAGTGTAAGTGTAAAGGAGGGAATTATTATGGGATATAGGAAATTAAATAAAAATAGTTCTCATCGTAAAGCTATGTTTAGAAATATGGCCACTGATCTGTTTAGACATGAAAAAATTACAACTACTTTACCTAAAGCCAAAGAATTACGCTCTATATCTGAAAAATTAATAACAACTGCCAAAACAAACGATTTAAATTCCCGTCGTAAACTATTAAAATATATAAATGATAAAGAAGTTGTAAAAAAACTATTTGATGAAATTGCTCCGAAATTTTCTGAAAGAAGCGGTGGTTATACCCGGATTCTTAAGATGTATCCACGTAAAGGTGATGGAGCTGAAATGGCTATTCTTGAGCTTGTAGAATAATTGAATATTAGTAGGTGTTTATATGTCTTTTGTTGAACTTAATGGAGTTGAATATATATATAATAATGCAGATGAAATAGCATTGAAAGATATTAATCTGAACATTAATAATGGCGAATTTGTTGCTATAATTGGGTCTAATGGGTCAGGGAAATCTACGCTTGCTAAATTATTAAATGTGCTATTAATGCCTACTAAGGGAATGGTAAAGGTTGCCGGTTTAAATACACAATTAAAAGATAATATCTGGGATATCAGGCAAAAAGTAGGCATGGTATTTCAGAATCCGGACAACCAGCTGGTGGCAACATTAGTAGAGGATGATGTTGCTTTTGGTGCTGAAAATTTGGGAATAGCTTCTGAAGAAATACGGTTAAGAGTTGATGAATCTTTAAAGATGGTTGGTATGGAGGGTTTTAATAAGTTTACCCCTCACAAATTATCAGGTGGACAAAAACAAAGGGTGGCAATTGCTGGTGTAATTGCAATGGCACCTGATTGTATTGTATTTGATGAACCTACAGCTATGCTTGATCCACAGGGTAGAAAAGAGGTCATGGATACAATACGTTATTTAAATGGATCTAAAAATATAACAGTTGTATATATAACACATTTTATGGAAGAAATTATTTATGCAGATAAAATAATTGTAATGCATCAGGGTGAAATAGTAAAAAGTGGTAAACCACTTGAAATATTTAAGGATGTTGAGGGGATAAAAAAGATTAATTTAGATATTCCGGTAACTGTAGAATTAGCTTATAAATTAAGAGAAGAGGGAATTGAAATACCAGATATATTAACTGTTGATGAGTTGGTGAATGCATTATGTTGATTTCTCTAGAAAATGTAACTCATATTTATGAGCAGGAAAAGTCTGTCAGGGCTCTTAGTAATATAAATTTAAAGATTGACAAAAATGAATTTATTGGCCTGGTGGGTCATACTGGATCAGGGAAATCTACACTTGTACAACTTTTCAATGGTTTGATTAAACCCAGCAGGGGAAAGGTATTAGTGAATAATATTGATATAACAGCAAAAAGAGTTAGTTTAAAAAATATTAGACAAATTATCGGGCTTGTTTTTCAATACCCTGAACATCAATTATTTGAGGAAACAATATATAAAGATATTGCCTTTGGACCAATAAATTTAGGATTATCAAAAGATGATATAATAGAGCGGGTGAAAGAAGCCCTTGGTCTAGTTGAATTGGATTATAATTCATATAAAGATAGATCACCATTTGATTTGAGCGGAGGACAACAAAGAAGAGTGGCTATTGCAGGTGTTTTGGCTATGAAACCAGGGGTTTTAATACTTGATGAACCATCAGCTGGGCTTGATCCTGAAGGCAGGAAGAATTTAATGAAATTATTAAGACATTTACATCGGGATTATAAAGTAACTATTATTTTAATTTCCCATATAATGGAAGAGATTGCCCGTCTTGCTACAAGAGTGATTGTACTTGATAAGGGTGAGATTATGCTTGATGGCTCACCAAAAGAAGTATTTGCCCATAAAGAAGAATTAAAAAAAATGTCATTGAATATACCTGAAATTACTAAAATATTGATAAAGTTAAAAGAAAGAGGTCTAGATGTAAGAACAGATATATTTGATATTAATCAAGCAAAAAAAGAAATATTAACTGCATTAAGGGGAAATAGAAATGTTGACTAATATTACGATAGGTCAATATATTTCAGGTGATTCTGCAATCCATAAATTGGATCCAAGGGTTAAAATCTTAATAACTATTATTTTAATTACAGCATTATTTATAATCAAAACTTTTACCGGGTTTTTAATTTATTTGATTTATGTTTTGCTTATTTTATTTTTATCAAATATATCAGTAATTAGAGTATTGAAAGGTCTAAAACCATTGTTTTTTTTAATTCTAATAACGATGGTATTTCATTTATTCTTAACCAGAGGTGGAGAAGTAATCTGGCAATGGAAATTTTTAAGAATTGAAGAAGAGGGTCTTTTTACTGGTTTATTTATGACAAGTAGAATTGCTTTATTGATAATGTTTACGTCTCTTTTAACATTGACAACTTCACCATTGCAGTTAACTGATGGTATTGAATATTTATTAAGTCCTCTTAAAAGATTTGGTGTTCCGGCTGCTGAGTTAGCTATGATGATGACTATAGCATTACGATTTATTCCCACGCTTTTATCTGAGGCTGAAAAAATTATGAAAGCTCAGATGGCCAGAGGGGCAGATTTTGAAAGTGGAAACATTGTTAAAAGGGCAAAAAAATTAATTCCTTTACTTGTGCCTCTTTTTATTAATGCCTTTAGACGTGCTGAGGAACTTGCACTTGCTATGGAATCCAGATCTTATAGAGGTGGTGAGGGCAGGACTAGATTACATGAATTAAAGTTAGAAAAGATTGATTTTATTTCTTTTGTTTTTTCTCTAATATTTGCAATAGCTATAAGTTTCTTTTAAACAGGAGAAAATTGTATGGTAAATGTAAAAGTAATTATTGAATATGATGGTAGCAATTATAGTGGCTGGCAGGTACAAAATAATACAGATATGACAATTCAAGGTATTTTGGAAGAAAGTATTAGTAATTTAAATAAAAAAAAGGTTAATATAATTGGCTCTGGTCGTACAGATGCCGGGGTACATGCCCTGGGACAGGTTGCGAATTTTTATTTAGATGTCGATATTCCTATAGAAAAAATACCTGATGCCTTAAATAGCTTATTACCACCTGATATAGTTTGTAAGGATGCTAAAATTGTTAATAATAAATTTCATGCTAGATATGATGTATATGGAAAAATGTATAGATATCGAATTAACAATAGTAAACACAAATCTGTTTTTAGTAGGAATTATGTATATAATATTTACAGACCATTAGATATATCCAGTATGGAAAGAGCAATGCTTTATTTTTTGGGCAAACATGATTTCTCTGCATTTCAAGCCAGTGGGGGAAACATTGTGAATACAATAAGGGAAATAGAGGATTTTTCGCTCACGAAAAATGAAAATGAGTGGTGGTTTGAAATTGCTGGCACAGGTTTTTTATATAAAATGGTAAGGATTATTATGGGAACATTAATAGAGGTTGGTCTTGGAAAAAGAGAAATAAATAGTCTTCCATTATTGTTTTATAAAAAAAGAATAGGAAGAGCGGGTTTTACAGCACCTGCTAAAGGATTAACACTTGTTAAAGTATATTATTAGATACTTGACAATATTAGTTTAGTATATTAAAATATTTTTTGATAAGCCCCATTAGAAAAGTACAGGAAAAAGGAGGTTTAGTTATGGGAACCTATATGGCCAAAAAAGAGAATGTTGAACATAAATGGTTTGTTATAGATGCTACAGACAAGGCACTTGGTAGATTATCCTCCAGAATCGCAGAAATATTACAGGGAAAACATAAAGTGATATATACTCCACATGTTGATACAGGAGATTATGTAGTTGTTATTAATGCAGAGAAGATTAAATTAACTGGTAATAAATGGAACCAGAAAATGTATTATCATCATAGTCAGTATCCCGGTGGATTAAAGAAAATGACCTATAAAGAGCTTTTAGAAAAAAGACCTGAATTAATTATAGAAAAGGCTGTTAAAGGGATGGTACCACATAATAAATTGGGAGATAAAATGATTAAGAAATTAAAAGTTTACACAGGACCAGACCATCCTCATGAGGCACAACAACCTGAAGAATTAAATATATGAATTGAAAGGAGGAATATAGGTGGCTGAAATAGTTCAATATAGAGGAACTGGAAGAAGAAAAACCTCTACAGCCAGGGTTATTTTAAAGCCTGGTAATGGTAATATTAAAGTTAATAAAAGAAATATTGATGACTATTTTTATCGAGATTCATTAATTAAAGATATAAAGACACCTCTAGAGCTCACTAATAATTTAAATAATCTTGATGTGATTGTGAGTGTACAGGGCGGGGGATTATCAGGGCAAGCTGGTGCAGTTCGACATGGTATTTCCCGGGCATTATTAGAGCTTGATGATGATTATAGACAGGTATTAAAAAAAGAAGGACTTTTAACTAGAGATGCAAGAATGAAAGAAAGAAGAAAATATGGTCTTAAAAAGGCTCGTAAGGCACCACAATTTTCAAAGAGATAGATTGTTGCAAGAGAGGGAATGTTTCCTCTCTTTTTTGTTATATTTTATTAAAAAACAATTAAGGATTAAAGCAGGAAATTTTCATATTTAATAGAAATCAAATAATAATATATAATAACAATATAACACAACAGGGGGGGTATGATATATGAGTATAGTAATGGCGGGTCTTTCTCCTCATCCTCCTATAATTATTCCTGAAATAGGTGGAAAAGAAATTTCCAGCGTAAAAAAAACAGTAAATAGTCTTAATAGTTTAACTCAGGAAATTGTGGAGAAAAAGCCGGATGTGATTGTTAGTATAAGTCCACATGGTCCAGTTTTTTCTGATGCTGTTAGTGTATTTGAAAAAAAGAAACTAGAAGGAGATTTTTCTAATTTTGGTCATCCAGAACTTAAATACGAGATAGATATTGATTTAAATTTTATTGATAAATTACAAAAAAATGCAGCTTCAGAGAATATTGAAGTAATGAAAATTGATAATAATATATTTAATTCGCCAGGCCTGGATCATGGGGTTTTGGTACCACTCTATTATTTGAAAAAAAACGGATTAAAAGATATTCCATTTGTTAATTTGTCAATGGGTCTACTTAGCTATAAAGAATTATATAAATTTGGTTATTTTATTAAAAAAACGGCATTGGATTGTAATAAGAAAATAATTGTTTTGGCCAGTGGTGATCTTTCTCATAGATTAATTCCAGGAGCACCTGCAGGATATAATCCCCGGGGGAAGAAATTTGATGAGCTTATAGTAAAATTATTAAAAGAAAAAAAATTTAATGAATTACTTAATATTGATAAGAATTTAATAGATAAAGCTGGTGAATGTGGTCTGAGACCGATAATAATTATGCTAGGCTCTCTTAAAAATTCAAAAGTAAATGTTGATCTAAAATCATATGAAGGGCCGTTTGGAGTTGGTTATGCAGTGGCGGGTTTTTATCCTGAGAGGAGGTAGAATATGCATGCAGAAGAAATTATAAGTCTTGCCAAAAAAACTATTGAAGAATATGTTATTAATAAAAAAATTATAGATATCCCTGAAGATCTAAGTTCAGATTTAGTTAATAGAAGAGCTGGTGTTTTTGTTACTTTAAAAAAGAATGGAAAACTAAGGGGTTGTATAGGTACAATAGAGGCTATTGAGGAAAATATAGCCCGGGAAATAATACGTAATGGAATCAGTGCTGCGAATTATGATCCACGTTTTCCGGGAGTAAAAGCAGATGAGCTTGATAAATTAGAGTATTCTGTAGATATACTGGGTAAAAAAGAAAAAATAGATAGTAAAAAAGAATTAGACCCGAATAAATATGGGGTTATAGTTGAACAGCAAAATAAAAGAGGTCTATTATTACCTAATTTAGAAGGGGTTAATACAGTAGATGAGCAGATAAATATTGCCAGACAAAAAGCAGCTATAGCCGAGGGGGCAGATTATAATTTATATCGATTTAAGGTGGAAAGATACAAATGAAAGAGGCTAAATTCTATCGTAAAACAGATTCAAATAATCTCAAGTGTACTCTTTGTCCACATGAATGTAGTATTAAAAATGGGCAATATGGTCTTTGTAAGGTTAGAAAAAATATTGAGGGTAAACTTTATAGTTTAAATTATGCCAAAATTTCTGCCCTTGCTATGGATCCAGTTGAAAAAAAACCTTTATATCATTATTATCCTGGTAGTAATATATTATCTGTTGGTACCTATGGCTGTAATTTTAAATGTAGTTTTTGTCAAAACTGGCAGATTAGTCAAAACAAGCCACCACTAAAAGATATTAGACCTGAAGAGTTAGTTGAAATAGCTAAAAATAGAAATTCTATAGGTATTGCATATACATATTCTGAGCCTTCTGTCTGGTATGAATTTGTATATGAGACAGCAAAATTAGCTCGAAAAAGAAATTTGAAGAATGTTTTGATCACAAATGGATTTATAAATAAAAAAGCTCTTGTAGATTTATTACCGTATATTGATGCAGTTAATGTAGACTTAAAAGCTTTTAATGATGAATTTTATCATGAACAGGCTGTCGGTCAATTACAGCCAGTGCTTGACAATATAAAATATATATATGATAATTTTTGAGATAATATTTGATATATTGTAGATTCAGT
>CAZOON010000013.1:0-12742 GCA_964581445.1 uncultured Halanaerobiales bacterium
ATTTCCTTCATAAATACCCCCCAAATTACATTATTAATCTAATCTTGACTTAAATGAGATTCAGCAACACAGTGAGCAATATCAGCAAGTTGGTCACTTACATGTTCCAAATCATCTATAACTTCTAGATAAGCTATACCAGCATTCAATTCACATTTTCCTATATTCATTCTTTTAGTATGACTATCTCTGTATTGAAGTTGAAGCCTGTCCATTGTCTTTTCACCCTCTAATATTATATCAATTAAATTATAATCCTGTTTTTCTACTAAAGTAATTGCCTGTCTTAATAAATTGCAGTTAAATTCAAAGGCATTTTCAAGAGAATCATAGGCTTCATCAGAAAAAGTAACTTTATTTTCTAAACAATAAATAGTTAAATCCGCAATATCATCTGCGTCATCAGCAATACTCTCAATAGCATCAATAATAGCAAAATATTTATCTATTACTTTAATATCCACATCAGATAAAGAAGATTGCGGTATTTTTGTTAAAAATTGCAATAAATCTTCTTCTATCTCATTTACAATATCTTCTTTTTTCTTAATGGATTCTGGGAAATCAATATCTTGTTTTAAAAAAGCATTGTTAGATTCACATACCATACTTTGAGCTATCTCAAACATTCTTACTATTTCATTTCTAACCTGTTCTATGGCAAGAGTTGGGGTTTTAAGCATTCTATCATCAATATAATATAATCCTCTTTTAATTGAATCATCCTGACCGGGTATTATTTTATTAACAAATTTTACCATAAAACCTATAAAAGGTAACCATATTAATGTATTAACAATATTAAATAAAGTATGTGTGTTTGCTAAAAGCCGCTCTGGAGAACTTGTACGTCCAAATAGTTTAAACAAACTATTTAAAAAAACAGATATTTTGTTAGCAAAATCTGGTATAATATATAATAATCCAATAACTAAACCTGCTCCCAAAACATTAAAAGTAAAATGAGCCGCTGCAGCTTTTTTAGCATTTAAGTTAGCGCCAACACTCGATAGTATAGCAGTTATAGTTGTCCCTATATTACTACCAAGTAAAATTGGAATACCAGCCTGATAATCAAGTATACCAGTAGAAACTAATCCAAATAATATTCCGAAAGTAGCACTACTACTCTGAATCAACGCAGTAACCAATATACCTGCAACTACACCAAATATAGGAAAAACACTAAATTTTTTCATAAGAGTAACAAAATATATAGAATCACGCAAAGGTAGCATAGTATTGCTCATAGTATTTAAACCTAAAAATAATATACCAAAACCCAATAATATCTGTCCAAAATACTGTGCTTTTTTTTTCTTCGAAAATAAATAAGCAAAACCTCCAACAGTAATTGCATGATAAGCATAATCTCCAAGCTTAAAAGCTATTAATTGAGCAGTAACTGTTGTACCTATATTTGCACCCATTATAACACCAATAGATTGAGCCAATGTCATTAAACCTGCATTAACAAAACCAACAACCATAACAGTTGTAGCACTACTACTTTGAATTATAGCTGTTACCCCAGTACCAATTAAAACTCCCATAATGGGTTGAGTTGTTAAAATCTCTAGAAAATACCTCAGTTTTTTTCCAGCTGTTTTTTGGAGACCTTCGCTCATTAATTTCATACCAAAAACAAATAAACTTAATCCAGCAAATAATCCTATAATAATATTAAACGACAAAAAAAATCCCCTCCCAATAAATACATTATTCCTCGTAATATCAGTTCGACAAAAAAATACTCAATCCTTTTTTATCTAAGAAATAATAAAATTATTTTATTGAAAGAGATTTAAAATAATTTTCATTTTCTAAACCTATTCTCCAGAAAGCTATACCATTAATTTGATATTTTTTTATTAAATTTATTTTCATAGCAAGGCTTTTACTATCCTCAAACCATATAATATGCTTTCCTTTTCTATTTGAATACTCAAAATATGGTGAAACTGACTCCTGATCCCATTCAAATCTACCTTTTTCTTTTTTAATTATATTTATAATCTGTTTTTGTGAAAGGGCCCTGGCAGGAGAATCAAGATCTTCAATCCAATCATAACCATATAATGGTAAAGCTATATATATTTTTTTCAAAGATATATTCATTATTGAAAAATCGACAATATCCTGCAACCAAAACAAAGGTGCAATAGGGCCAGATAAACCTCCTGGCCAGTGATAATCATAAGTCATAATATAAACTCTATCAACCATATCACCAAGAATACGATAATTATATGCAGCAGCCCAGCCTTTTGAAATTTTTTCGGTTTTTGCCGGCAAAGATAAATCTAAGCTATAAGAATCTTCTTGCAAATATGATTTTAATTTATATATAAACATATTTAATTTATCAGTATTTTTTACTTTAATCCCTTCTATATCAAGATTTATACCCCTGAAATTATTTTTTTTCAAATATAATTTAATTTGTTTAATAGCTGAATCCCAAATATTTATATTTTCTAAAAAATTATTAGCTTCAATCGAATTCAATTGAAAATTTTGAATTAATGGTATTAAATCCACTTTATCTTGCAAAAAAGAAAATAATTTATTATCTTCTTTTGAAATTTTATTATATATTAATTCACCACTAGATTTTAATTCTAATAAAGTTGGCATTATTCCTTTAAAAATATTATAATTCTTACTCAGTGAATCTCTACTTGCAATATTATTATTTAAATAATATCCATAAATATCCAACATTAAAGCTCCACATCCAGGGCTTTAAACACATTTGTTATCACATTACAAACAGTAGCCTTATCAGAGCCAGCAAAAAGTAATCCTATAGCATTATTTTCTTCATCAAGAACAAGGGAGCCACTATCACCTGGTTTAGAAAAAGATGAACTGACAAATTGATCTTTAAATATTGCGCTTTCTGATTGACTCAATTTTACCTCTATAGTAGAATTAATTGCAGTTATTTCAGAATGACTTACAGCAGTAGTCCTGCCACTTTTTTTAACATACATACCTATTTTAGGATCTCTTATTCCTTTAGGTTTACCTATACCAATTATTTCTCTATCTATATTTATTCCATCAACTGGCCTGGCAATCGCAGCATCAACAATATTATCTCGATCCTTTTTATATAGTTTTAGCATATAATCTGGTTTAAGTATTTTTATCAAAATATTACTTAATCTTTCAAAAGACAAAGCCACTGGACAGGTAGTTTCTTCATTTGTCCTTCTAATAGGTGTAAACCTTTCCAGACGAGCAATAATATCTTCAGGATTTTTACCATCATCATATGAGCCTGGCTGTAAAATTGGGTCACCTTTCTTTGCCCTTTCATCATAACCACTACTGATATTTGCAAGAACATGATTATTCGATAATAACATTGATTCACCGGTTTTTTTATCTCTTACAATTGCCCCCAGAGTACCAGCAGAAATTTTATAATGACCTATACTTATTCCCGGCTGAACAGGTCTTAAACGCGCTGTCCTATCTTCAGAGAAAAAATTTATTTCCCCTATTTCTATAACATCTGTATTAAATTTTTCTATTCTTTGTGGAATAATATCAAAATTATTTAATTTGTTTTCAGGTAATTTTTTATCCACAAAAACTATAATAACTTTATCCTTTGTTTTTTTTCCTCTTTTCTCCTTAAAACCATAACCAACTCCCTTAACATGTGAACGTCTAAGCAATCTATATTGATATCTTTCTATAAGCTCTTTTTGATTCCTCTTCATATAATTTCCCCCCATTTTTTTTATTTATAATATTCATAAGGAAAGAAATTAGTGAGTACTAAAAAGCCAGCAGTCTTTAAAAAACTGCTGGCTTCATATTAAATATTTGATTATATTAAATTATATTATTCCAATTTTTGTTTTGTCTCCTTTTACCTTCACCTCAACACTATCTGTCAATAGGTCAGCATAACTATAAGAAAGGCGTCTTGTCTGATTATGGTCATTTATTTTAACAACAAATATATTGGGGTAGGTTTTTTCTAGAACACCTTCTTTTTTCATAACTTTTCTTCTACCTCGATTTGCTTTGACCATAACTTCACGTCCCACAAAAGAACGGACATTCTTTTTAATTTCATCAAGCACGTTTTTGGACATAGATCTCCACCTTTCCAGTAGATGATACCTGTAAAATAACAGGTTATTTATTAACTATTTTTACATATTATAACACAAAAAGGTAGTGACAGTCAAATAACCAATAAGTATATCAAATTTAATATAATCTGTCAAGCTTCAAGGGTAGTAAAGCCTCAATTTTCCTCTAGTTTCAATACCCCCTATACCCCCTTCACCAGTTATGGTATTTTTTACAACATCTTTTACCTTAACTACTTCTCTTATAGAAGTAAATGCAATCTTTTCAACAATTAATATTGGATCCAGGAAATGAATTAATTTACCCGCAGGAGAGCTTGCAAAATTTGCTCCACTCTCAATTAATTTTTCGTAATCAGATTGGCAGGCACCAGCAAAAATTACAAGCTCATCAAGATTATTCTCATAATTTCTGGCAATTTCTACAGACTTAACAAAATAGTTTGAAGTATGATAGGTTTCTCCATCATAAATACCATCATGCCCTGTAATAACCAATATATCAGGTTTATAGGATTTAAGACATTCCAGAACTTTTTCTGATTGACCCTCTTCGCTTATATAAAAACCTCTGGCCTTTATTTGTAAATTATTATAATTTTGTAGAGAAATTTTCAAATAATCCTGGTCACCATCGAGATGTAAAACCCTGCTTACTTTTTCACGGTAAACGCCTTCAGCTTTGTTCTGTCTCATTTGAAGACCATTCAAAATAATATCCCTTTGATGCCTTTTTAGGTAATCAATGGATTCAAGTAATAATTCTTTATGCAATTGTCTTAAAGAGATATTTGTTATCTTAATTAAATCATTAATAGGGGCATCTGCCATAAGCCTTGTTTTAACACTACGCAAAATAGCAAAATCCCCTTTAATCTTTTCTATCTTAAAATATTGGTCAGAATTATATGAACGGCGCGTAACAATATCACCAATAGAATACGTCATTAAGGTCCACTCCCACTTAACACACACATATATATATAATATGTTAAAAAGGAATATCCTGTTATACCTATTTTGTGTATTTATCAGCAACAGTGGAGGCAGCATAAGAATCCGGCTTAATTAAAGCTTCAAACCCACTACCCACGACCATACCAACCACTTCTTTAATAATAGTATTTGTTGGACCATTTTCCCCAACATCTACATGAATCTCTACATCAATCTTATCACTCAGGTTTACTTCTTCAGCAAGATAAGCAGTCAAATGACTGGCAACTTCCAGACTACGTGAGACTTCGTAAAAAATTCTCTGTTTAAAACCCGGATACATATTTGTTTTTTCCTTATGATAGAAAAATCTTCCTCCCCTGCCAACCCTATAAATAACAATAGCAGTAACAAAAACTGCTTCTTCTATACCAGGTTGTGAGTCAGTACCAACAATAAGTTTATAATTGTCTTCAGGTATTTCTTCAATAAAACGCATAATAGCAGAGTAAACTTCTTTAAGATTTAGTTTTCCATCAGTAGGGCTAACAAATTTCATTTTATTCACCCACTTTTCTCCATAAAATATTACTTAATTTTACTATATTCTCAATCTCCAATTTCTCGCCCCTGATTCTACTATTAATGTCAGCTTCTCTAAGGGCAGAAAGAATAATCTTCTTATCTAAATTAATTAATGAGGAATTGAGAAGTGAATTTTTAATATTTTTTCTTCTCTGTTGGAATATTGATTTTACAATTTTAAAGAAAAAGTTTTTATTAATGAAATCATATGGAGGCTTATTATAAGGTTTCAATTTTATTATACTGGAATATACATCAGGGTTGGGAATAAAAACTGTAGGTGGAACATCAGAAATAATCTCAGGTTTACTATAAAATTGAATAACAATGCTTAATGAACTATAATCTTTAGTACCTGGCAAAGCTACCATTCTTTTAGCTACTTCTCTTTGTACCATAAAAATCATTGAATTAATATTTAGATCTGTTTCTAGTAATTTAATGATAATTTGACTGGCTATATAATAGGGTAAATTAGCCAGCACTTTTAGTTTTTTACCTGATTTATTTTTATTTATGATTAATTTACTCCAATTTATAGCAAGAGCATCAGCTTCAATTAACTCAAAATTATCCTTTGAAAAAAAATTATTTAATATACTAGAAAATTTCTTGTCTTTTTCTATAGCCAATAAATAACCTCTATCAAGTTTATTAAGAACAAACTGAGTTAAAGAGCCAATACCCGGGCCTATTTCAATAATGAATTCATCACCATCTATATTAGCTGCATTTAATATCTTGTGTAAAATATTCTGATCTATTAAAAAATTTTGACCCATGGTTTTATTTAATTTAATCTTATATCTATTGATAATATCTTTAGTTATCGTCGGTTTAGCAATTATTTCGTCCATGATTTCCCCTTTTTTTCATAATCATTTATTATTTTAACATAATTTATTCATATATTCAAAAAACTTAATAACTGGAATTTTCCAAAATTTCAAAAAATATATGTTTTTGAGCTCAAGTCATAAAACCTTTACAATATAATATAAATAGAGTAGAGAGATTTCTCTCTACTCAAAATTATTTATTGTTGATTTAAATCTTCCATTACTTTCTGAGGGGTTTCGAAAGCCCCTTTTAATCCTTCAGCAGTAGCTGAAAAAATCTTGAAAATATTTGTTGCCCTCGTCACCTCTTTATCAAATAATTGAAAATATGAAGTAAATGTATTACTATTACCCATCGTAAGCAATATCAAAATTAAAAACAGAAAAAAACCTGTTCCATCTTCACTAGACTTATTTGTTTCTTCAGCCAAAGAACACACCCCCCTTATACTTTATTAATATCATACGTTATATTAAATTCTTTGTTACAAAAATTATCGAACAAAATAAATAATCATAACATATATTAAATATATAAAACTTAAGCCATGGGAGGAGGGCAAAATGTGAAATTATTTGATGATAAAAATAAAGAAAAAAACAATTCTCATATTAATGCTTACAGCCTATTTTTAATTTTAATTTTACTTATTCTATCCGAAGATGTCCTTATTACACTAAAAAATATCATGTTTAACTTACAGCAAAAACCACCTCATAATAAATCGACAGTAAAAAAAAGAAATAAGCCGGAAGAGGGATAAAATGGATAATAACAAACTTTTCAATATTATAAATAATGTTTTGGAAAAAAAAAGTGATGAAATGGGTAATAACGAATTATTTAGTATGCTTAGTCTTATTACATTAATACAAATTATGGAAACATATCAAATAAAAAATATTTCAAGTTCAGGTAATAAACAAAATATGCCTGATATTACAAACATGCTAAGCCTATTGCAAGGAGGAAACAATTCAAATCTCCAGCAAATGTTACCACTCCTTATGAAGGCACTTAATAATGATAAAGGTCAAAATGCCCTCATGCAATTATTAAATAATCCAAACAAAGAAGAAAAAAAATCTAAAGATACTGATCAAAATAATAATCCAAATCATAATAAAAAAAAAGATTATCTAAAGAAAAAAGAAAACTAGATTGGAGCAAATTAAATTTATAAGCAGAAGATTAAAATCTTCTGCTTTTTACATTAAATGGAAAACATATTTTCCTTTCACCTTAAACATACTAATATTACCCTGTTAATTTAAGGAGAAAAATAAATGGAAAAAAAATATAAATTAATGGTTTTTGCCTTGAGTGGAGTACCATTTATCATGGTACTGGGTAATTCCATGCTTATACCAGAATTCCCACAAATCAAATCTGCTTTGAATATAAGTCAATTTCAGGTTGGCCTTCTTATTACTGTATTCTCCATATCTGCTGGAGTATCTATTCCTCTATTAGGTTATATATGTGATCGAGTTGGAAGACTAAAAGTAATAATTCCCTCTCTTTTAATATATGGAGCTGGTGGCATTATATGTGGTCTGGCAGCTTTATTTATGAAAAAACCATATAATATTATATTACTGGGTAGAGTTGTTCAAGGAATTGGAGCTGCAGGAACTGCACCTATTGCCATGGCCCTAATAGGTGATATTTTTCAAAGCAAACAAAGAACTGAGGTACTGGGAATAATCGAAGCTGCTAATGGAATTGGAAAAGTAACAAGTCCTATCCTGGGCTCTGCCCTGGGATTAATAAGTTGGATTGTCTTATTTTTCTTTTATGCCTTTCTTGCTATTCCTATTGCTGCCGGGGTATATTTTTTTGGTGAAGATAAAATACCAGAAAACAACAATTCCCTTACAGAATATATTAATAATGTCGCTCAGATATTTAAAAAAAGAGGTTTTTCACTAATAGCCACTATATTGGCAGGGATGATAATTCTTTTTACTCTATTTGGTTTCTTAGCCTATTTTTCAGATATTCTAGAAACAAAATATGAAATAAAAGGAATAATAAAAGGCCTGGTAATTGCTATACCTATTATTTTTATGTCTGGCACTTCCTTTTTAAATGGCAAGTTACTTAAAAAAATTAACAAATATTATAAAATGTCAATTATAATAGGATTATCTCTAATCACTATCACGTTAATATTATTTAATTTTTGCAACAATTTTATTTTATATATGTCTCTTTTTTCTATACTGGGTATTGGTGCCGGATTAATTTTACCTGCTGTAAACACTCTTGTAACCAGTTCAACAGCGGCTAAACAAAGAGGTGCAATAACCTCTCTATATGGAGGAGCTCGTTTTGTAGGAGTTGCCATTGGTCCTCCAGTTTTTTCTTATCTACTTGAAATAAAAGAGATATTTATGTATTATGGCGCAGCAAGTAGCACATTATTAGTTTTGATTTTAGGACTTATTTTCATCAAAGAAAAAGGCATGATACCAGAAAAAAATTCCGGCTAAAATTAACTACCCCATAGTAAAAAATTCATATAACCTGATTAATAAAACTGCTATACCGGCTGCCATTAAAGGTCCCACAGGTATACCTTCAAAAAATAATATTCCGAATATTGAACCAATGACTATAGCAGTAATAAGTAATGAATCACTTTCTAAAAGATGTAAACCCATTTTATTTAATATTGTTGCCAATATCCCTGCAATAAATGCTATAAGACCCTGGTAACTTAAAAAATAATCTAATATTTTTTGAAAATCAAGCTCAATTAAGAGTAATGAAGAAATAATAGCCGC
This sequence comes from uncultured Halanaerobiales bacterium, assembly GCA_964581445.1. Lineage (GTDB taxonomy): Bacteria > Bacillota > Halanaerobiia > Halanaerobiales > CAZOON01 > CAZOON01. Next base: position 9,266 of record CAZOON010000013.1, read on the forward strand.
AAGCAAAAAAAATAATCCAATTTCAATGCCATGTGAGCTAAAAAAAATAAAAAACTCTTTAATATTTAACTCCTGGATTATTAAAAGAAATAAAGTAGTTATAAGAAGCACTCTGGATTTGGAAAAAAAACCAAATATTAGAATAGTTATCAATAAGATATTACTATCCATCCAGTATTCCCCCATACTTCTTAATATATTATATTAATATGTATTAGGATCTTCTTTTATCAATATTTTTTCTCCGTCAAAGATGGGCAAAATATTATGCAAATCCAGTTTAGAAGAATAATATATATCTTCAATTAACCCCAACTTTATTAAATTTTGACCACTCCTGGTATGAAAAAACAGCTTTACCCTTTCCTGATAATCATAGTATTTTTCAAAAATGCGCGCAGCAGCTAAAACGAGGTCATCACCCTTCCAGCCAGAGCTTAATAATGGAGAAGCAATAGCCCCGGCCGTATAAAAATCTTCAAGAGAAAATTCTCCCTTTGTTCCTGCACATACCAGATATAAATCTTTTCCCAGTTTTGCAGCTCTATTAATTACTTTTGTTTTATTAATAAGACCTCCTATATATATCTTATTCGCAGAAGAAATATAGGACAATATTTTTGTCCCATTACTTGTCGATAAATATATTGTTTTTTTACTAACATTATCATTATTAAAATTACAGGGAGAATTACCAAGGTCAAAAGAGGGTATTTTAACACCATTTTCCTCACCACAAAATAAAATATCATCTCTATTACTTATATTAATTTCTTTTTCACCATTTATAGGATAAATTGCCTTTACTCCATGGGCAAGGGCAGTAATTATTGTCGTGCTTGCCCTTAACAAATCAACAACAACTACCATTACCCTGGAATATGGTATTATTTTTGTTTCTGAAGGAGTAAGTGTAATATATAAACTAGACACCAGCTGTTTTCTCCTTCAAATAATAATTAAATGTATCTCCCCTAAAACCTCTCCTTAAGGCCTCAATCGCAACAATATCATAAGGATGAATATTTCCAAAATTAGCATTAGGCCCAAACATTTTTAAAAATATTAATTGTTGCTTTTTTAAAGGTGCCTCCCAGATTATTTTTTCAACTTTTCCTTCCACCTCATCAATTATTCCTTTAAGCATATTTTGATCCAGGGCACCATTTTTTTTATAAATTGAAATATCTTTACCTGATTCTCTTCCTTCAACAATAACTTTATATACCCCCATATTTAAATCATTTTTTATCAATGCCTGCATATCTTCTAAACTTAAAGAATTATCCCTGTCCTTTTTGCCAACCTCGCTTAAGACTTTAAATCCTGCTGCAAGAGCCATTTCTATTGCTTTATTTCTAATTTTTTTATTAATATGTAAAGTGCCATCTGATATTTCAACTGCTGTGAAACCAAGTTCTTTAACACTCTTAAAATAATCAGCCATCCTCCCCTGCTCAACTGCAACCTCAAAAAGTGTACCACCTGGATAAACATCTATATCAGCATCTTTTATAATATTAATTTTTTTTAATAATATCTTCTCAGGATATATAAATGATGTACCAAAACTAAACTTAATGAAATCAATAAATTCTGACGCCATATCAATAAGATCCCTTAGTTCATTTAAACCCATTCCTTTATCAATTATCATGGTTAATCCATTTGACCTGGGTTTTTTTAATCTCCCCTTATAAGGGTCATCCAGGACTAAATTCCATTTCTTTAACATAAACTCACCTCATTTGCAAAAATTACATATTATAATATGTAATTTATAATATTATGTGCAAATCGGTAATGAAATAATAAACTCAGTCCCTTTACCTGACACAGATTCAACAGAAATTTCTCCATCATGACCTTCAACTATCTCTTTACTTAAAGCAAGCCCTATACCAGCTCCTTCTGTGGAGCGAGACTTATCTGCACGATAAAATCTTTCAAAAACATAAGGAAGATCTTCTTCTTTAATTCCTTTTCCAGTATCTTTAATTGATATAAATATCCTATCTTCCTTAATATTACTTTTAATGAATATTTCGTCTCCTCGATCACTATATTTTATGGCATTTGAAATAATATTATGGAAAAGCTGCTCAAGACTAAGTCTATCTCCCTTAACATAAAGCTCAGAAAAATCTTGATTAAAATATAATTTCCTGGCTTCTTTTTCTAACATTGGCCTGTAAAGATCAATAATTTTTTTTAATAAGTTTTTAATATTTATCTTTTCTCTGGACAAATTAATTATTCTCTTTTGAACATCAGTAAACTCACCCAATTTATCTACAAGTTTGATCATTCTCATTAATTCTGAATGTAAATCTTCTAAATTTTTCCTGTCACTGGCAATAATACCATCTTCCATAGCTTCAATATAATTCTGCATGATTGATAAGGGGGTTCTTAATTCATGAGAAAGATTTATCGCTGATTCCTTTCTTATCTTTTCTAATTTAGCCAATTTACTTGCCATTTCATTAAATGCATTGCCCAGTTTTGCAAGTTCATCCCTTCTTTTAAGTTTAACCCTATAATCATATTTACCGGCAGCAATTTTTTCTGTGGCCAGGCTTAATTTTACAAGTGGACTTGTAATCCTCTGAGAAAAATAAAAACTAATAATAATTGTAATCACAGCAATAATTATAGCTGATAAAAATATTGCCCTTTTAACCTTATTTCTAAAAAAGAGCTCACTATTTATATATATACCAAATTGACCAGGTTTTATTATATATGCCGTCCCAACCCTAACATCATTAACTTTTATCTTATAATCACGGACAAATTGATTTTTATCCCAATTATCTATTTCCGGTAAATCTTTTCTCACCTGCCTGCCCCTGCCTTTTTGCAAATTATCAAGGGAATCAAAAACTAGATCTCCCTTAATATTTTCTATTCTGAGGATAGCATTTGTTACTCTAGAAATATTGTTGATTTGAGGAAAAGTGTTATTCCATGATCCATTATTTATATAAATTGTTTCCAGAACACTAATTATTTGTTGATCCTCTTCTTCCCACCTTTCCTTTAAATATTTTTGGAAATTATAATCTATTGATTTGTTAATAAAAATACTGGCAAGGACAAGCCCTCCCAGTGAAATAGATAAAATAATAATTAATAATTTAAAGCCAATTTTTTTCATGATTATTCCCCCGTGAATTTATACCCTGCTCCATAAACGGTATATATATATTCATCCTTTTCAAAATTTAGCTTCTTCCTAATATTTTTTATATGAGTATCAATTGTTCTATCAAAACCCTTAAACTCAAGTCCCATGACCAGATCTCCCAGGTTCTCTCTGGAAAAAATTTGCTCCGGGTTTTGTACTAAAGTGTTTAATATTTTAAATTCAGTTGTAGTTAATTCAATATCCTTACCATTTTTTTTAACCTTCATTTCCTCAGGATATATTTTTAATTCTCCCTCAGATGTTTTGAAAGGTTGTGATTCAACTAA
>CAZOON010000014.1:0-4843 GCA_964581445.1 uncultured Halanaerobiales bacterium
ATAGAATTAATAAAAAGAAATTTAAGATAAATAATGAAAAAGAAGTTAAAAAAATACTTAATGATATAAAAAATAACGATTTTATTGTCAATAAAATCAAAACAAGAAAAAAGAAACGAAATCCACAGGCTCCTTTTATAACAAGCACTTTACAACAGAGAGACTCAAGTTATCTTGGGTTTACTACTAAAAAAACTATGTTTATAGCCCAACAGTTGTATGAAGGAGTAGATCTTGATGAAATGGGTACAGTTGGACTTATAAGTTATATTCGTACTGATAGCACCAGGATTTCAAAAGAAGCCAGTGATGCGGCAAATAATTATATAGTAAATTCCTATGGAGAAAAATATCTATCACAAAAAAAGAAAAAATATAAAAATAAGAATACTGCCCAGGATGCTCATGAAGCTATTAGACCTACCTATGTAGATATTACTCCTGAAAAAGCTAAAAAACATCTTAGTAATGCTCAGTATAAATTATATGAATTAATATGGAAACGTTTTATTGCCAGTCAGATGAGTCATGCGTTATATGAGTATCTTACAGTTACTATTAATGCAGGTAAAAAATATATTTTTAGATTATCTACTTCAAAAGTATTATTTTCGGGTTATCAGGAATTGTGGGGAAAAGATGAGAAAAAAGAAGTCTTTCCTTCTTTAAAAGAAGGAGAAAAATTATTACTTGCAGACCTAAAACCTGAACAACATTTTACCCAGGCACCACCTCGTTTTACAGAGGCAAGCTTAGTGAAAACTCTTGAAGAAGATGGTATTGGGAGACCAAGTACTTATTCTCCAACAATCTCAACCATAGTCTCTAGAGGATATGTAGAAAAAGCGGGTAAAAGTCTAAAACCGACAGAATTAGGTTTTGTAGTTAATGATCTCTTAACAGATTTTTTTCCTGAAGTAACTGATATTGAATTTACTGCTCAAATGGAAGAAAGGTTTGATAAGATTGAAGCAGGAAAAGAAGATTGGAAAAAACTTTTATCTGAATTCTACAACCCATTTTCTGATAGATTAGAAAAGGCTCAGGATAATATGAAACGTGTTGAGATAGTAGAAGAAACAGATGAAGTATGTGATAAATGCGGGCGGCCAATGGTTGTAAAATATGGTAGATATGGGAAATTCTTAGCCTGTTCGGGTTATCCCGAATGTAAAAACACAAAACCTTTTGTAATAAAAACAGGTGTTAAATGTCCTGAATGTAAAACAGGTGAATTGATTGAAAGAAAAAGTAAAAAGGGTAGAAAATTTTATGGGTGTAGTAATTATCCTGATTGTAATTTTATGGTTTGGAATAAACCAGTAAAGAAAAAATGTCCGGAATGTGGTGGGCTTATGGTAGAAAAAAATTCCCAGAAAAAAGGGAAATATTATAAATGTATAAATAAAGAATGTGCTTATGAAAAAAATGTAGATAAATGATAATATATTGTGATTATAATGTCATGTTAGCTTGACATTTTTAAAAGGTGTATGGTAAAATTAAAAAAGATGGGAAACAATTTTGAATCATTTGACAATTAAATAGAGGAGGGATATATTGGCACTTTCAAATTTTAGGGCAACTACTATAGTTGCCGTTAAATATAAAGATAAAGTTGCTCTGGCTGGAGATGGTCAGGTTACCCTTGGTAATACAATTATGAAAGCAGGAGCTAGAAAAGTTAGAAGATTATATCATAATCAAGTAATTGCTGGTTTTGCTGGAACTTCTGCTGATGCCTTTACTTTATTTGAAAAATTTGAAGTTAAACTGGAAGAATTTCACGGTAATCTTGAGAGAGCAGCTGTTGAACTGGCAAAGGACTGGCGTACTGATAAAGTATTGAGAAAACTGGAAGCATTATTAATTGTAGCTAATAATGAAAAAATATTAGTTATTTCAGGCACAGGTGATATTATCGAACCAGATGATGATATAACCGCTATAGGATCGGGCGGTCCTTATGCTCGGGCAGCAGCCCGGGCTTTAGTTAAACATGCTACTGATTTAAGTGTACGGGAGATTGTAAGTGAATCTTTAAAGATTGCTTCTGAAATTTGTATATATACAAATGGTAATATTACTGTGGAAGAAATTTAGGGGGTTTTGACTGGAATGGAATTAACACCACGACAGATTGTGGATGAGTTGAATAAATATATTGTTGGACAAAAAGGTGGTAAGAGGGCAGTAGCTATTGCACTGCGCAATCGTTACCGCCGGAAAAATATTCCTCTGGAATTACAGGATGAAGTAATTCCGAAAAATATTTTGATGATTGGACCTACTGGAGTAGGGAAAACAGAAATTGCGAGAAGACTGGCTAAAATTGCTAATTCTCCATTTATAAAAGTTGAAGTTACAAAATTTACTGAAGTTGGTTATGTTGGAAGAGATGTTGAATCTATGGTTAGGGATTTAGTTGAAACTGCTATTAGAATGATAAAAAAGGATAAAATTAAAGAGGTTCAAGTAGAAGCATATGAAATGGCAATAGATAGGGTAGTAGATGTTATTTTGCCTTTTCCCGGGAGTAAGAAAAAAAATCCTTTCGATATATTATTTAAAGAAGATGAAGATGATAAAGATGTGCAAAATTATACAAAATTGGAAGAGAGAAGGGAGAAAATAAGGGAGCGCATAAAAAGGGGTGAACTTGATAATAGAGTAATTGAGATAAAAGTAGAAGCTCAAAGTCCACATATGATGGAGATATTTTCAGGAAATGGAGTAGAAGAGATGGGAGTAAATTTTCAAAGTATGTTTGGCAATTTATTTCCAAATAAGAAGAAAAAGCGTAAGACCAATATTGCAGATGCTTTGGAAATACTAAAACAGGAAGAGGCACAAAAATTAATTGATATGGATGAGGTAAGTAATTATGCGATTCAAATGGTTGAAGACACTGGAATAGTCTTTCTTGATGAAATAGATAAGATTGCAGGCAGAGAATCAGGATCTGGCCCCGAAGTTTCAAGGGAAGGTGTTCAGAGGGATATTCTTCCGATAGTTGAGGGATCTACTATAATGACCAAGTATGGTCCGGTTAAAACTGATCATGTTCTTTTTATTGCTGCAGGTGCTTTTCATGTTTCTAAACCCTCTGATTTAATACCTGAGCTTCAGGGGAGATTTCCAATTAGGGTTGAGTTAAGTAGTCTGTCAAAGGATAATTTTAAAGAAATATTATTACAACCAAAGAATGCGCTTACAAAACAATATAAAGCACTTTTAAAAACAGAAGGGATAGACATTACTTTTACAGATGATGCAATTGAAGAAATAGCAGAATTTGCTTTTAAAGTTAATGAGCAGACTGAAAATATTGGTGCCAGAAGATTACACACTATTTTAGAAAAATTGTTGGAAGAACTTTCGTTTAATGCCCCGAATATGGATGAAAATAATTTTATAATTGATCTGGATTATGTCAGAAGCCAACTTTCTGATGTAGTGCAGGATAAAGACTTAAGTAGATATATTCTCTAAAACAATATAATGGAGGTATGTAAATATGAAAGGATTATTAGAAAAAAGTCGGAAAATAAATAGACTATTACAAAGAACCGGTGGAAGACCTGTGAACTTTTTAGAAATGGCAGAAGTATTAAAAGATGCAATTAAATGTAATGTTTATATAACAAGTCAAAAAGGTAAAATTCTGGGGTATAGTCTTTTAGATGATTTTGAATGTGATATTATGGAACAGAAAGTTCTGGAAGTTGGACATTTTCCTGAAGATTATAATCGTGGGCTCATGAGAATTCATGATACTAAAGAAAATGTAAAACAAAAAGAAGGCAAATGTGTATTTGCAAACGAAGAAGATTGTTTGTATACTGATAAATTGACTACAATTGTCCCGGTAGTTGGTGGTGGCGATAGATTAGGAACTCTGGTTATTGCCCGTTATGGTAAAGAATTTACTGATGAAGATTTAATTCTGGCTGAATATGGTGCTTCAGTTGTAGGCATGGAAATTTTGAGATCTAAAAGTGAGAGGATTGAAAAAGAGGCCAGAAAAAAGGCAGCAGTACAAATTGCTATTGATACCCTATCTTATTCCGAACTTGAGGCAATAGAGCATATATTTGATGAGCTTGATGGTTCTGAAGGATTGCTTGTTGCCAGTAAAGTTGCTGACAGAGTTGGGATAACACGCTCAGTTATTGTGAATGCTTTGCGTAAATTTGAAAGTGCAGGAGTTATAGAATCTCGCTCTCTAGGTATGAAAGGTACTTATATTAAAATCCTGAATGATTATTTACTGGAAGAATTAGATAAATTAAAGGCTTAAATAATAATGATTATTAAGCCCTCATGGGTTATACCATGTAGGGCTTTTCTTAAATAAAAAAGGAAATTTAATAAAAATGTTGAATAAAATAAAATAAGTAAAGAATTTAAGATTTTTTCAGGGAGGTAAATCTTATGTCTAAAAAAGTTCTTATTGTTGATGATGCAGCATTCATGAGAATGATGATTAAAAATATACTTACTGATGCAAAATATGAAATTGCCGGGGAAGCACAAAATGGTAGAGAAGCTGTAATTAAATATAAAGATATAGAACCTGATTTAGTTACTATGGATATTACTATGCCAGAAATGGATGGTATTGAAGCTGTTAAAAAAATATTAGAAATAAATAAAAATGCAAAGATAATAATGTGTAGTGCTATGGGACAGCAGGCCATGGTTATTGATGCTATTCAGGCTGGTGCCAGTGATTTTGTTGTAAAACCATTTAAGGCAGAAAGAGTACTAGAATCAATTGGAAAAGTATTGAATTCTTAAAGGGGGTTAATATTTTGGATAACAATTCCCAGTATTTGCAGAT
>CAZOON010000014.1:4853-12689 GCA_964581445.1 uncultured Halanaerobiales bacterium
TGCTTTTTGATGAATCTGAAGAACACATTCAGAGTCTTAATGAAAATATACTTCTTCTTGAGCAGGAGCCAGATAATAAAGATGTAATAAATGCAATTTTTAGAGCTGCTCATTCTATGAAGGGTATGGCGGCAACTATGGGTTTTGAAAAATTAACTAATCTTACCCATAAGGTTGAAAATCTTTTGGATAAGGTAAGAAACGATGAAATGTATATTAATGAAGAGCTTATAGATTACTTATTAGAAGGCATGGATTTAATAAAAATATTAATTGAAGATATAAAAAATGCTGGAGAAGAAGCAACTGAAGTAAGTGTTTATGTTGATAAATTGGTTAATTTAATTGAAGGAAAAGCTGAGGAAAAACCAGATGAGGAAAACGAACAAGATTTTAAATTGAAAGTTGATGACGATGAAATCAAAAATATTCAATCAAGGATGAGAGAAACAGATTTTGTTTATAGTATTAAAGTAAAATTATCAGAAGATTGCATGCTAAAAAACGTTAGAGGCTATATGGTTTTGAAAAAAGCACAGGATTTAGGTTATATTGTGAAATCAAAACCCACAAAAAACCAAATTGAAGATGAAGAATTTGGAGATGAAATATTAATACTACTTGTTTCTAAACAGGATGTAGAGACTATTGAAAAAGAAATTAATGATATAATTGATATCAAAAAAGTAGAATCTTCTATAATGGATATAAAAAGTGATTCAAGCAAATCCCAAAATACAAATACTAACTCATCACAAAAAACAAAGACTAACAATGGAAATAGTTTTGATGTAGCTCCAACGGTAAGAGTGGATATAAATAAATTGGATAATTTAATGAATATGGTGGGTGAACTTCTAATTAACAAAACTAGATTGGAAGGTCTAGATATCTCACTGGAAATATATCAGGATATAATTCAACAATTAGATAGAGTAACAATGGAATTACATCATGTAGTTATGCAAATAAGGATGGTGCCCATTGGTGGAATATTTAATAGATTTCCCAGGATGATAAGGGATCTATCAAAAGAACTGGATAAAGAAGTTGAATTAATTATTGAAGGTGCTGATACTGAACTTGACAGATCAATTATAGATGAATTAGCTGATCCACTTGTTCATCTTTTAAGAAATGCTGTGGATCATGGTATTGAACATCCTGATAATAGAGAAAAAAAGGGAAAAAATAGAAAGGGTAATATTTTACTAAAGGCCTATCAAAAAGGCAGTGAAATAATGATAGAAGTTGAAGATGATGGTTCAGGTATAGACCCTGATATTATTGCCCAAAAGGCTATTGAAAAAGGCCTTGTAAGTCAAGAAGAAGTTGACAATATGGAGAAAAATGATATATTAAATTACATATTTAATCCAGGATTTAGTACTAATGAAGAAATAAGTGATGTTTCTGGTAGAGGTGTTGGCATGGATGTTGCGAAAAATGTAGTAGAATCTTTAGATGGACAAATACATATTGATTCAAAAAAAGATATGGGAACAAAATTTGTTATATCACTTCCTTTGACACTGGCTATTACACAGGCATTAATGGTAATGATTAATGGAGAGGTTTTTGCAATACCATTAAGTGCAATTAGTGAGACACTTACCATTAATCCGAGAGAAATGAAACAGGTGAGAGGGCAGGATGTGATAATATTACGGGATTTGACGATTCCTATTGTTGAAGCCTCTAGAAGATTAAATCTGGATATCGAATATGAAGATTATAAAAATAAAGAAGAAATTCCTGTTGTAATTGTTAACACAGGAAAACAAATGGTTGGTTTAATAATTGATGAACTGCTAAATCAACAGGAAATTGTTATTAAATCACTAGGTAAGTATTTAGTTAATACTCAACATATTAGTGGGGCTACTATTGTAGGAGATGGTGATGTTGCCCTTATCCTTGATGTGAGAAATATTGCCTGAAAGGAGTAGAACTTATGAGTAGTGTAGTACAAGAAGAAGTATTGCAGGAACAGTTAAGAAAACAGTATATTATTTTTCAAATTGGCACGGAAGAATATGGGATTTTGATTAAAGCAGTTAAAGAAATTATTAAACCCACAAAGATAACTCATGTTCCAAATACAAAAGAGCATATTTTAGGAGTTATCAATCTTAGAGGTCAGATTGTACCTGTTGTTGATTTAAGAAAAAGGATAGATATTAAAACAAACAAAGGTGAAGAAGATAATACTAGAATTATTACAGTAGATGTGAGAAACACATTGATTGGTTTATTGGTTGATGATGTAAATGAGGTAGTCTGGTTAAATGATGATAATATAGGTCCTGCACCTGAGGTCGCTGGAGGAATTAAGCAGGAATTTTTGGATGGTGTAGGTAAGATTGAAGATAGGTTATTAATTCTTATCAATTTAGATAAATTATTATTTATAAAAGATGAAATTAATAAGTGAGGGATGTTTATGTTATCAGAATTTGACGGTCAAAAAAGAAAAAATAATATTGAAGAAAATCAATATGTTGTTTTTGTAGTTTTTGATGAGGAATTTGGAGTTGATATTAAGCAAACTCGGGAGATTATAAATATTAATGAATTAACATATATTCCTGATGCACCAGATTTTGTAAACGGTGTTTTTAATTTAAGGGGAGAGATTGTTCCAATTATTGATTTGAATAAAAGACTTTTCCAACGCGAAGATGATGAGCATAGTGAACATAAAACAATAATCGTTGAAATGGAAGGCAATTTAATTGGTATGCAGGTGCGGGATGTAAAAGGTATTATCCGCTTAAATGAAGAAGATATAGGTAAAGCGCCTAAAATAACTAGAAGTATAAATAAAGATTATATTAGTGGAGTAGGAAAGCTTGAAAACAGGTTGCTGGTTCTCCTGAATTTGAGGAGAGTTTTATCTGTTGAGGAGATAGGTAAATTGAATGAACTGGAGATGTAATTTTGAGGAGGTGCAGAGGACATGGCGGATAATATTGTTAGTAATTTTACTGATCTTCAAAAAGATGCATTAAAAGAGATCGGTAATATCGGTGCAGGAAATGCTGCCACTGCTTTTTCGCAATTTCTTGATTGTAAAATTGATATGAGCGTTCCTTCTGTGGAAATTATGCCTATTTCTGATGTCCCTGAATTAACAGGAGATTTAGAGGAAAATGTTGTAGGTATTTTATTAAAAGTTATGGGAGAAGCTCCTGCCGGGATTTTATTTATTTTAGCTGAAGATAGTATAAAACATCTGTTAAAAATTATTTTGCAAAAAGAAGTTGACATGCATAATCTTGATGAAGTAGAAGTATCAGCTATAAAAGAAATTGGTAATATATTAAGTGGTTCTTATCTTACTGCCATTGGACAAATGACTGGATTTAATTTAATTCAATCTGTCCCTGGATACTCATTTGATATGGCTGCTGCAATTTTAAGTTCTTCAGTAATTCCATTAAGTAAAATTAGTGATTATATATTATTAATAGAAACTGATTTTATTGATGGTGATGATGAAATAGAGGGCTACTTTTTGCTTATGCCAGAAGTGGGGTCACTGGAAAAATTATTAAATGCACTGGGTCTTGGTACTAATGGATGATAATGTAATTAGAGTCAAGATGGCAGAATATAATGTGGGCAATAATCCAACTACTCTAATAACTATAGGACTTGGCTCCTGTGTGGGGATTGCTCTTTATGATAAAGTTAATAAAATTGGTGGTATGGTACATATAATGCTTCCCGAAAATAAAAAAGATCTTACCCCAGCTAAATATGCGGATACTGGTATTCCCCTATTAATTTCTGAGATGGAAAAAATTGGTGCGAGAAGCAATAATATTGTGGCAAAAATTGCTGGTGGGGCTCAAATGTTTTCAATGGGAGAAAGCAATTCAACAATGAGGGTAGGAGAAAGAAATGTTATTAAGGTTAAAGAAGTTCTTAAAGAGGAAAGAATAAAGCTTATAGGGGAAGATGTGGGTAGGAATTATGGAAGAACTATGGAATTTTACATTAAAAATGGAGATGTGTTAATTCGTTCACATAAAACAGATAATAGATTTCTTTAGTTTTTTAGTTTATTTATTATTATATATATATTGATAATTATATATTAATGTGGTATACTACCTATTGGTAAAAATACACACACTTATGGACCATATCACTGGTGCTTTTGTTTAAAAGGACAAGAGTAGTGATTTTAAAGTTTACCTTGCTTTAATAACAGTATAACTGTATGGAGTGAAATAAGTGGAGGCTAACCAGGAAAGGGGGTGGACTAAATGTCAGTAGTTAATATGAAACAATTATTGGAATCTGGTGTTCATTTTGGTCATCAGACCAGAAGATGGAATCCGAAGATGAAAGATTATATTTTTACTGAAAGAAATGGGATTTATATAATTGATCTTCAGAAAACAGTAAAACTTATTGATGTAGCTTATGAATTTGTTAAAGAAATGTCTGCTAAAAACAAAAATATCTTATTTGTTGGAACCAAGCGTCAGGCTCAAGAAACAATTAAAACTGAAGCTGAGCGTTGTGGTATGCCTTATGTAAATCAGCGTTGGCTTGGTGGAATGTTGACAAATTATAAAACTATTAAAAAACGGATTGATCGTCTAAGAGAATTGGAGAAAATGGAAGAAGATGGTTTGTTTGAAGTTCTTCCTAAAAAAGAAGTTATAGAATTAAATAAAGAACGAGATAAATTACAAAAATTTCTGGGTGGTATTAGAGATATGAAGGGGATACCTGATCTTATTTATATTACTGATCCTAGAAAAGAAGCTATAGCTGTTGCTGAAGCTATAAAACTCGATATACCAATTGTATCTATTGTTGATACTAACTGTGATCCTGATCTAATTGATTATATTATACCTGGAAATGACGATGCTATCAGGGCGGTAAAATTAATAAGTCATGTAATAGCTGATGCTGTATTAGCGGGTAAGCAGGGTGAACAGTTTGATGAACAGGAGGACCATGAACCAAAAAGCGAAAAATTAGAAATAATTGAAGAATAAGGCGTGGTTTTCGCCACGCTTTTTTTATGAATAAAAAAGGAGGTATTAAAATGGCAGTTAATATGGAAAGTATAAAAGCATTAAGAAGCAGAACCGGGGCCGGTGTCCTTGATTGTAAAAAAGCACTGGCAGAAGTTGATGGAGATGTTGAAGCTGCGGTTGAGTATTTAAGAGAAAAAGGCATTGCTGATGCAGCCAAGAAATCAGGTAGAATTGCTGCTGAAGGTATGGTTAATGTTTTAATTAGTGATGATAAAAAAAGCGGTATAATTGTTGAAATAAATAGTGAAACTGACTTTGTTGCAAAAAATGATAAGTTTAAATCTTTAGTAAGCAATGTCTCTGAACATCTTTTGCAGACTGATACTAGAGATATCGATGGAGTCCTTTCTGAATCCTGGTATAAAGATGATAATAAAGATCTTAAAACCATCATTAATGAAGCAATATCAACTATTGGCGAAAATATTAATCTCAGGAGATTAAAAAAATATAATACAGATGGTTTTTTGCAGGGATATATACATATGGGCGGGAAGATTGGCGTTCTCGTTGATATAGATGGTGAATATAATACGGAAAATCAAAAAGTTGCAAAAGATATATCTATGCATATTGCTGCTAGTAGCCCTGAATATATAAATCGACAAGAGCTAAGTGAAGAAGCAATAGAAAAAGAAAAAAATATTTACAGAGAACAGATGTTAAATGAAGGAAAACCAGAACATATAATAGATAATATTATTAAAGGAAAGATGGAGAAGTATTATTCTCAGGTATGTTTATTGGAGCAAGAATTTGTACGTGATACAGATATAACGGTTGGTGAGCTTTTAGAAGAAAAAGGTTTGGGTGTAAATTCATTTACTAGATTTGAATTAGGAGAAGGAATTGAAGTTGAGGAAGAAGATTTTGCCTCTGAAGTTATGTCAGAAATTGAAAAAAATTAAATTTCTATCAGAGAGCACTTGATGTGTTCTCTTTTTTATAATTTCTTAATAGAGGAATTTATATTTTTTCAGAGAATATTTATTATGGAGGTAGTTTAATGGATGATAAACCGGTTTATTCACGTATTTTATTAAAGATAAGCGGGGAAGCCCTTGCTGGTAAAAACGGATTTGGTATAGATCCTGTAACTATCAAAGATATTGCACTAGAAATTAATGAAGTAGTAGAAGAAACAGAAGTAGAGATGGCTGTAGTAGTTGGAGGAGGAAATATATTTAGAGGGGTTGCAGGTAGTGCAAAGGGTATGGATCGTGGTACAGCTGATTATATGGGTATGCTGGCTACTGTAATAAATGCACTGGCTTTACAGGATGCCCTGGAAAAAATAGGGCTGGAGACAAGAGTACAATCTGCAATTGAAATGAGACAGGTAGCTGAACCATATATTAGACGCAGGGCTATACGTCATCTGGAAAAAGGAAGGGTAGTAATTTTTGCTGCTGGTACTGGTAATCCATTTTTCTCAACTGATACAACTGCTGCTTTGAGGGCAGCAGAAATCTCTGCGGATGCTATTTTGATGGCAAAAAGTGTAGATGGGGTTTATGATGATGATCCTCTTATAAACCCACAGGCAGTTAAATATAAAGAACTTAAATATATTGATTTATTAAATCGTTCCCTTAAAGTAATGGATTCAACCGCAGTTTCATTATGTATGGATAATAATATACCATTAATTGTTTTTGGAGTTGAGATAGATGGTAATATTAAAAGAGCGGTTTTAGGAGAGAAGATTGGAACAATTGTTTCTTAAAATTCAAAGGGGGCTATTGCTATGATTAGAAAAGTAAAAAAAGAGACTGAAGGCAGGATGGAAAAGGTGATTAAGTCTACAAAAGAAGATTTTAATACGATTCGAACAGGCAGGGCTCGCCCTTCGCTTGTAGAGCATATTTCAGCAAATTATTATGGGACACCTACCCCAATTCAACAGATGGCTAAAGTAGTTGCACCTGAAGCCAGAACACTTGTGATAGAGCCCTGGGATAAAAATGTTATTGGAGATATTGAAAAGGCTATTTTAAAAGCAAATATTGGTTTAACACCATCAAATGATGGGAATATTATTAGAATTAATATTCCTCAGTTAACTGAGGAACGTCGTAAAGAATTGGCTAAGGTTTTACATAATAAAGCTGAAAATGGACGGATAGCCATTAGAAATATTAGGCGTGATTCCAATGAAGAACTAAAAGAACTTGAAAATAATAGTGAAATATCTGAAGATAATTATCATCGTGGCCTGGATATGATTCAGGAACTTACAGATGAATATATTGCTAAGATTGAAGATATGCTCAAAGCAAAAGAAGCAGAAATAATGGAGGTATAGTTATTTTATGAATGATTGCAAAACACTCTCCGGCAGGATGCTAAAAGATATAATATTAATATTTAAAAAAGAAAATATAGAATTTTCTGTCGTGGAAACATTCCCTCCACATAAAAAAAGAAAATACGGAAATAAAAGGGTTTTAGCAGTCAAAGAACTAAGACCAGATATTTATAAAATAATTTGGAGCTATGAATAATATAGTTAGTTAGATTTCTGGTCCCCCTCTAAATGAGGGGGTGATTATTTCTTTCTGGGAGGATTTATTTAATGATTAAACCATCTCATATTGCAATAATTATGGATGGAAATGGTAGATGGGCAAAAAAACAGGGTTTAGCACGTAGAGAAGGACATAAAAAAGGTGTATCTGTTCTAAAAGATATAGTTAAAGTTGCAGCAAAAAATAAGATAAAAACATTGTCTGTATATGCTTTTTCTACAGAAAACTGGAGCAGACCTGAATTT
>CAZOON010000015.1:0-12271 GCA_964581445.1 uncultured Halanaerobiales bacterium
CCGTATCTTATGATATAATTATATTAAGTAATTATATTATTAAATTAAGGAGTAGTATATAAAATAATGCAAAGATATAAATTGAAAAGTGTTATATTAATATTACTTATTTTTTTTATTTTTGGATTAAATGTAAAGGCTGCTGATATAACATTTAATATGGATTTAGAAGAAAATTTAAATCGAAAATTACAATTTAAGGTAAATAAATTAAATTTACCTGATTTTAATGTTCGCGGAATATATGTAACTGGTTGGACAGCCGGTATGACTGATAAAATGAATCGCTTAGTAAATTTAGTTAATAATACAGTTATAAATGCTATGGTTATTGATATAAAAGATATTAATGGTTTTTTAAGTTATAAGTCCAAAATTGGATTAGTTTCAGAAATTAATTCCAGTAGAGAAAAAATAAAAGATATAAAAAAGACAATTAATCGATTGCATAATGAAGGTATTTATGTAATTGGAAGGATTGTAGTATTTAAAGATAAATTACTTGCAAGAAGTCGACCTGATTTAGCATTGAGGTTACATTATAAAAATACAAACAAGGTATTTATTAGTGATTCCTGGGTTGAACCAGGGGAAAAGGAAGTTCATGATTATAATATAAATATTGCAAGGGAGGCATTATTGCTCGGATTTGATGAAATTCAATTTGACTATATTAGATATCCAGCCCTTGCAAATAAACCTTATAAAGTACTTATGGATGATCTATTATTAAAAGAAGACATTATTAATGATTTTGTTGCAGAGGCTGTACATAAATTAAAGTATCTGGACAAGCCTATTTCAATTGATGTTTTTGGTTTGACTACTACTGTTAATGATGATATGGGTATAGGACAAAATTTTAATAAATTGAGCAAAACTATTGATATAATATCTCCTATGGTATATCCTTCTCATTATGCACCGGGTACTTATGGTATTAAATTACCTGAAAATGAGCCTTATCAGATAGTATATAATAGCATGTCAGATGCAATAAAAAAATTAAGTGGCCAAAAAAATATTAATATAAGACCCTGGCTACAGGACTTTTCTTTAAAACAAAAATACACATCAGAAGATATATTAAAACAGATAGAGGCATTAAAATTTTTTAATATTGATGAATGGTTATTATGGAATCCGAGGTCAATATATACTGAAAAAGCACTTGATATAAGCCTACATCGTTAGGCTTTTTTTAATTTTCTATAAAATTAACTAAAGAGAGTTAATCTAATAAAAAAGCCTTTTTCCGGAATTTTCCAGGAATCCAGTATATTAATGAATAAAAAAGATAAGTGCTAATATAAGGTATAAAAAACTTTGTAATGGTTAATATTTATTATTAAAGACACTTGATTTTTGCATATATAATGGGGTATTATATATATAAGGTCAAAAAAAGTCAAAGACAAATATGGAGGTATGCCTATGGCCAGTCTTTCAGATCAAATAGAAAGGTATTTAAGGAATTTATTGAATAAGTTTGAAGGTGTTATTGAAATAAAAAGAAATAAACTTGCTGATGATTTTAATTGTGCCCCATCACAAATTAATTATGTTTTAAATACTAGATTTACAATGCAGAGGGGATATGTTGTTGAAAGTCAAAGAGGTGGTGGTGGTTATATTAGAGTTATTAAAGTGGATATTGAATCAAAGAATGATACACTAAAAAAAATAATAAATAAATCATTAGATTTAATGTCACAAAGTAAAGCAGAGGCAATTATAGAGAGATTATTTGAAAATGAGCTTATTAGCAAGAGAGAAAAATATTTAATGAAAATAGCTACACACCGTAAAATAATAGGTGTAGATCTTCCACATAGAGATTATATAAGAGGCAGAATATTGAAAGGCATGCTGGAAGTGGTCTTAAAATATGATCAGGAGGAGGACTAAAATGTTGTGTCAAAGGTGTGGGAAAAAAGAGGCTAATGTTCATGTGACAAAGATAATTAATGGTAAAAAAACCGAACTTTTTTTATGTGAGGATTGTGCAAAGGAAACTGGTCAATTATCATTTACTACTAATAATACTTTTTCATTAAAAAATATTAATGATCCGTTTTCTTTCCATAATTTGTTGGCTGGTTTATTAAACCCAAATATAGATGCGAGTTTTTCTAAAGAAATTAGTGAGTTAAAATGTGATAATTGTGGGATGACATATAAAGAATTTAGTAAGAAAGGGCTTCTTGGTTGTTCACAATGTTATAATTCTTTTAGTAAGAAGTTAAAACCTTTAATTAAAAGGATTCATGGAAGTAATGAGCACACAGGTAAAGTTCCGATAAGAAAGGGTGGGGAATTAAGAACAAAGAAAGAGATTCAAGATTTAAAAACCCGCATGAAAGAGGTTATTGAAAAAGAAAATTTTGAAAAAGCAGCAGAATTAAGGGATAAAATACATGAGATGGAGAATAATTTGGATGGTGGTCAGGATGAATAATAAGGAGTTGTTTAGTAAATGGTTATCAGAAAGTGGGCCGGAAGGTGATATAGTTTTAAGTAGTAGAATAAGACTGGCCAGGAATATAAAAGATATCCCTTATCCAAATAATGCAAGTGATGAGGATTTATTAAAAGTTAATACTTTAATACAAGATGTGTTAAAAGATAAAGATAAAGTAAAACTAAATTATTTAAGTATAGATAATATGGATGAATTAGAAAAATATATTATTGTTGAAAAATATTTAATAAGTCCTGCACACGTTAAAGAGGGTGTGTATAGGGGTTTATTAACAAATCGAGAAGAAAACATTAGTGCAATGATAAATGAGGAAGATCATATCAGGATACAGGTTTTTTTATCAGGTTTAAATTTAAAAAAGGCCTGGGATAAGGCAGATATGATTGATGATTTACTTGAAGAAAAACTTGATTTTGCCTTTTCAGAAAAATGGGGTTATTTATCTGCCTGTCCTACCAATATGGGTACAGGATTAAGGGCTTCAGTAATGATGCATCTTCCTGCTTTAAATTTGACAAATAATATTGATAGAATGTTAAGTGCTATCTCCAAGCTTGGCCTGGTGATCAGGGGAATTTATGGGGAAGGCAGTGATTCTTCTGGGAATATATACCAGATATCAAATCAAGTAACTTTAGGTTTAAATGAAAATGATATAATTGATAATTTAGAAAGTATAACAAAACAAATTATTGGTCAAGAAAAAAATGCACGAAAAAGATTAGTGAAAGAACAGGAATCAGATTTAAAGGATAGTATTTATAGGGCCTTTGGAGTATTAAAAAATGCTTATAAGATAAATATTGAAGAAGCAATGGAATTGATATCAAATGTAAGATTAGGTATAGATATGGGAATAATAGATAATATTGACCCTTTAACTTTAAATCAATTGATAGTTTTGATAAGGCCTGCACATTTAAAAAAAATTATGGACATTAATTCTGAAGGTAAAGATAATGATATTAAAAGAGCAAAATTAATTAGAAATAGATTATTGTGAGGAGGAATTATAATGTTTGGAAGATTTACAGAAAGGGCAAGGAGAGTATTAAGCCTTGCAGAACAGGAAGCAAAATCATTAAAGCACAATTATGTTGGAACCGAGCATATTCTCCTGGGTCTGGCAAAAGAAGGTCAGGGTATTGCGGCGGAAGCACTTAAAGATATGGGTATAAGTGAAAAAAAGGTTGTAGATAAAATTAAGAGTTTAATAGGGATTGGTCAAGAGGAAATAAGTGGATCTATAGGCCTTACACCAAGAAGTAAAAAGGTATTAAACCTATCAATGGATGAGGCGCGAAGACTTGGACACAACTATATTGGAACAGAACATTTACTTCTTGGTTTAATCAGGGAGGGGGAAGGTGTTGCTGTAAGAATTATTATGGAACTTGGGGGAGATCTCAAGAAAATTAGGGAAGAAGTAATTGAACTACTTGGAGGTAAAACTCAAATACAAAAAGATAGGGCGAAAAAAAATAGTGAAACACCTAATCTTGATGAATACAGCAGGGATTTAACCGAAATGGATAATGAGGGGAAACTTGATCCTGTCATTGGCCGAGATAAAGAAATAGAAAGGGTTATTCAGGTTTTGAGCCGTCGCACAAAAAACAATCCAGTATTAATAGGTGAGCCAGGTGTTGGTAAAACAGCAATTATTGAAGGTCTAGCAGAAAGAATAAACCAGGAAAACGTACCTGAATTATTATTGAAAAAAAGAGTAGTTTCTCTGGACTTGAGTTCTTTAGTAGCAGGCTCAAAATATAGGGGAGAATTTGAAAAGAGATTGAAGGCTGTTATAAATGATATTATAAATAGTGGGGATATAATTTTGTTTATTGATGAACTTCATACTCTGGTTGGTGCAGGAGCTGCAGAAGGTGCTATTGATGCAGCAAATATATTAAAACCTGCTTTAGCGCGAGGTGAGCTTCAGGCTATTGGTGCAACAACACTGGATGAATATAGAAAATATATAGAAAAAGATGCAGCACTTGAGAGAAGATTTCAATCTATATTAATTAAAGAAAATACTGCAAAAGAAACAATACAAATATTAAAGGGTTTAAGGGATCCTTATGAAGCACATCATAAAGTGAAAATCTCTGATGAGGCTATAGAAGCAGCAGTAAATTTATCACACAGATATATTACAGATAGATTTTTACCTGATAAAGCAATAGATTTAATAGATGAGGCAGCTTCAAGAGTTAGACTTAATAATAATACTAGACCTCCTGAATTTAAAAAAATAAGTAAAAACCTGGAAGAAATCGAAAAAGAGAAAGAAGCGGCTGTTAAAAACCAGGAATTTGAAAAAGCTGCTGAATTCAGAGATAAAGAAAAGGAAATAGAAGAGCAATTAAATAATATAAAAGAAAACTGGCAGCAGAAAAAAGGCAGAAGCAATACTGTGGTAACTGAAGAAGATATTGCTGAGATTGTTTCTAGCTGGACCGGTATACCTGTTACTAAACTTGAAGAAGCAGAAACAGAAAAACTATTACGTCTGGAAGATGAGCTTCATAAAAGAGTAGTGGCTCAAGATGAGGCTATCAAAGCTGTTTCTGAAGCAGTTAGAAGAGCAAGAGCAGGATTAAAAGATCCTAAACGTCCAATTGGTTCATTTATTTTTCTTGGCCCAACAGGTGTTGGGAAAACAGAATTAGCCAGGACATTAGCTGAGGCTATGTTTGATGATGAAGATGCTATGGTAAGGATAGATATGTCTGAATATATGGAAAAGCATTCGGTTTCAAGACTTGTTGGCTCTCCTCCGGGATATGTTGGTCATGAAGAAGGAGGACAATTAACTGAACCTGTAAGGAGAAGGCCATATTCAGTAATATTATTTGATGAAATAGAAAAAGCCCACCCGGATGTATTTAATATTTTATTGCAGATACTTGATGATGGGGTTTTAACTGATACCCATGGGCGTAATGTTGATTTTAAAAATACAGTTGTTATTATGACATCTAATGTTGGGGCTAATTTAATAGAAAAACAGTCGCAGTTAGGTTTTAAGGCAGCTGCTGATGATGATAGAAAATCATATGAAAAAATGAAAGAAAAAGTGATTAATGAACTCCGTCGTACTTTTAGGCCAGAGTTTTTAAATAGACTTGATGAAACAATAGTTTTTCATTCTTTAAATAAAGAGCATATTAAAGAGATAGTTGATTTGATGTTAGATGATCTTAAAACTAGATTAAAGCAAAAAAATATAGAAGTAGAAATTAATGAAGATGTAAAAGAAAAATTACTTGATGAAGGTTATGATGCTGAATATGGGGCTAGACCTCTACGCAGGGCAATACAGAGATTAATAGAAAACCCACTTTCATCAAAATTACTCAGCGGTGAAATAAATAATAACGATACAATAGAAATTAAGGAAAAAGACGGTGAACTTATTTTCGCCAGACTATAGTATAGAATAAAACGAATTTCTTGTAAAATGTTGAAAAAAATGTTATAATTAATAAAGATTTTTATATTCAGGAGTAAATAAAATGGCAACTGAAAAAAGTAATTATATTTGTAAAGAATGTGGTTTTGTTTCACCCAAATGGATGGGACGTTGTTCAAATTGTGGGGCCTGGAACTCTTTTATAGAGAAAAATGAAGATATAATAAATAAAGAGTTTGACATCAAACCATTATCTTTATCTAAAATTGAGATTACTTCTCATACTCGTTTTCTTTCAGGTATAGATGAACTGGATAGAGTATTGGGGGGAGGAATTGTTGCAGGATCATTGATTTTATTAGGAGGAGCCCCTGGTATCGGGAAATCAACCCTGATATTGCAGGTGGCTTCGCTTTTTAGTAATAGATATGGTAATGTGTTATATGTATCTGGAGAAGAATCTGCTCGGCAGATAAAAATGCGAGCAGAGCGTTTAAATAGTGTATCTGATAATTTGATGGTCTTAGCCGAAACTAATTATTCTAAAATCAGCTATGTTTTGAAAAAAAACCCGGGATATAGGCTAATTATTTTGGATTCCATTCAAACTATTTATCAACCTAAATTAGATTCTTCACCTGGGAGTATAAATCAAGTTAAGGAAATAAGTAATGACTTATTAAAATATGCCAAAAGAAATGAAATATCTGTTGTTATGATCGGCCATGTGACTAAAGAAGGTAATATCGCTGGCCCACGTGTCCTTGAACATATTGTAGATACTGTTCTTCAATTTGAAGGGGATAGCAACAACTATTTCAGAATTTTGCGTTCTATTAAAAATCGTTTTGGCTCAAGTAATGAAATTGGTGTTTTTCGTATGGGGTCAAAGGGTATGAAAGAAGTAAAAAATCCCTCCCAATTATTTCTAGCGGAAAGGCCAGAAGGAGCTGCTGGTTCAGTAATTGTTCCTGTGATTGAAGGTAGTAGAACTATTTTAATTGAAGTTCAGGCCCTTGTTTCCGGTGCTGCTTTTGGTAATTCAAGAAGGATAACAATGGGTCTGGATTCCAAAAGGCTTTCTATTTTATTGGCTGTTTTGGAAAAAAAGGCTGGCTTGAATTTGCAGAATATGGATGTTCAATTGAATATCACAGGAGGTTTAAAGGCTAATGAGCCAGCACTTGACCTTGCAATGATCACAGCTATTTTATCCAGTTATCGTGAATATGCTTTGCCCCCGGATTTAGCAGTAATCGGAGAAGTTGGCCTTGCGGGTGAAGTCCGTGCGGTATCTCAACTTGAAAAAAGGCTGGCTGAATTAATAAAATTAAATTTTAAGAGGGTTATTATCCCAAAAGGCAATAAAAATAAATTGAAAAAAAAGATGGGTATAAATCTTAAGGGGATATCAGATATAAGGCAATTAATATCATTTCTTTTTAAAGAATAATTTTTTTATAAGGGGGTGCTTTAATGAGGGAAAATGAAAAATTGATGCAGATATTAGAGACCATCGCTCCTGGGACAAAATTTAGAGAAGGTTTAGAAAATATATTGCGGGCTAAGACAGGCGCCCTTATAGTAGTTGGAGATAGTGAAAATGTGCTGGGTATAGTAGATGGTGGTTTTAATATTAATTCTGAATTAACACCTGCGCGTTTATATGAGCTTGCAAAAATGGATGGAGCAATGGTTCTTGATGATAGGGCTGAGAGAATACTATGTGCAAATGCTCAATTAATACCTGATCCCTCAATTTCTTCATCTGAAACAGGTACCAGACACAGGACCGCAGAAAGAGTAGCTAAACAGACGGGGCTTCTTGTGATTTCTATCTCACAAAGAAGAGATATAATTTCCATATATAAAGATACTTTAAAACATGTCCTTGAAGATATTAGAGTTGTTTTAGCAAAGGCTAACCAGGCTGTACAAACATTAGAAAAATATCGTTCAGTTCTTGATCAAACCTTAACAAATCTTTCTGCACTTGAATTTGAAGATTTGGTAACAATTGCTGATGTAGTTACAGTTATTAAAAGAACTGAGCGGGTATTAAAAATCCAAAATGAAATTGAGCGTTATATTAGTGAACTTGGTAGTGAGGGTAGACTAATAAAGATGCAACTTGATGAACTTATCACAAATGTGCGCGAGGAAGGTATCCTGTTAATAAAAGATTATATTTCAGATACTGAAGAAGAAAAATTAGAAGCTGAAGAAGTGCTGGATAGTCTAGTTGATTGGTCATCAGATGAAATGCTATCAATTAGTATTGTAAGTAAAGCCCTTGGTCATGGCGGTAGTGTCAATGCGCTTGATTTATCAATTTCACCAAGAGGTTATAGAATTCTGCGGAAAATACCCAGACTACCTATGCCAGTTATAGAGAATTTGGTAGAACATTTTAACTCCCTTGATAATATCTATAATGCTTCACCTGAAGAGTTAGATGATGTTGATGGAATCGGTGAAGTGAGAGCTAAGGCGATAAAAGAAGGATTACGGCGATTACGTGATCAAGTATTATTAGATCGCCATATTTAGTTGATATTTGTTCTAAGTGTACGAAAATTGACATTTATTTAAGCTGGTGTTATAATAAACTGAGGAATAATATGTCTTTTTTATAAGGAGATGATATATAGGTGTTTAATATTGGAGATAAAGTTGTTTATCCTAATCATGGAGCAGGCACTATAGTTGCTATAGAAACAAAAAAAATATTGAATGAAGAAAAGAAATATTATATTATGAAATTACCTATTGGTGAAATGAAAGTTATGATTCCTGTTGATAAAGTAGATGAAATAGGAGTCCGAGATGTGATTGATAGTGAAGAAGCAGATGAAGTTATAATTCTCTTAACGGGAAAAAAAAGTGATATGTCTCAGAATTGGAACAGAAGATATCGTGCCAATATGGAGAAATTAAAAACAGGAGATATATATGAAGTTAGTGGTGTTGTAAGAGATTTAACAATTAGAGATGATCAAAAAGGTTTGTCTACAGGAGAGAAAAAAATGTTAAATAATGCCAGGCAGATTTTAATTAGTGAACTAGTACTGGCAAAAGATATGGATAAAGAAGATGTTGAATCAATGATAGATGAAACTTTTGCTAAAAACCCCGATATTGAATAATAGTATTAGATGACATAAGGAAATATAAGGAATTATATCATCCTTTTGTGGTAATAATAAATGAAAGGAGGTGTTTTTATGTTAAAAAATATTATGCGAAGTATTCTAGCAATATTTGGAGCAATCTTAGGTTATAATGCGGTTGATATGTTAGGATTTGCAGATAAGTTTAAATTTTCCTGGGGGAATTTAGACTCTTTTTTTACCAGTCCACAGTTTTTTGGTATTATAGGTGGTGGATTAATTGGTTTTTTTATTATTTCTTCTTTAATGGAAAAATTGTTGGAATTGGTTATTAATTTTGAGTATAAATTGAAAGAAATAACCTGGAAGAAAACCATCATAAGTGTTGTTGGCCTAATAATTGGTTTAATATTTGGTGCTTTAATAAATTTTACTTTCTCTGTTCCTAAGATACCCAGGCTTGGTATGACCCTACAGGTTACAATTAATATTGTATTTACTTATATTGGTTTTTCCCTGGCTATTAATAAGGAGAAGGAATTAACTAATTTTTTATTTGAACATAATAAAAACTCTATAGATTATAATAATTTTAATAATTTATCAAGTAATAAAATATTAGATACCAGTGTTATTATAGATGGAAGAATAGATGATATATGTAAGACCGGATTTATAGAAGGGACTTTAATTATACCTGAATTTGTTTTAGAAGAATTAAGACATATAGCTGATTCATCAGATGTTTTAAAACGTAATCGTGGCAGAAGAGGCCTTGATATTTTAAAGAGAATGCAAAAAGATCAGGATATAGACGTGGAAATTATTAATCAGGATTTTGATGATATACCTGAAGTAGATAGCAAACTGGTAAAACTTGCTCAAATAACTGATGCTAAAATAGTTACTAATGATTTTAATCTTAATAAGGTTGCTGAATTACAGGGAGTAAATGTGTTAAATATTAATGAATTAGCCAATGCTGTTAAACCTATTGTTTTACCTGGAGAAGAGATGGATGTCAAGGTAATTAAAGAAGGAAAAGAAGATGGGCAGGGGGTTGGCTATCTTGATGATGGCACTATGATAGTTGTCGATAATGGTAATAAGTACATGGGGGAAAAGGTTGTTGTTCTGGTTACCAGTATTTTGCAGACTGCAGCTGGAAGAATGATATTTGCTAAGCCTAAATTTCAGGAACAGATAATGTAAGGGGTTAATTATGAATATTGGTGTAGTAATACCTGCAGCAGGTAGTGGGAAAAGGATGAAATCTGATATAAATAAACAGTTTCTTTTGCTTGATGGTTCCCCAATACTTGCACATACTATATCCAAATTTAAGCAATACAAGAAAATTGCTGAAATTGTAACTGTTCTTAGAATGGAGGATTTTTCTTATTTTCAAAATAATATATTAAATAAATATAAGTGTGAAGACATAAAAGTTATTGCTGGTGGGAAGACAAGACGGGAATCTGTTTATGCGGGAATTCTGTCCTTTTCACCAGCAATTGATTATGTTATAATACATGATGGTGCCAGACCACTTGTGAGTAAAAATCTTATTATACGTGTAATAGAAGCCATGGAAAAGTTTCCTGCAATTACTACAGGTGTACCTGCTAAAGATACAATTAAATATATTGATAAAGATTTATTTGTTAAGGAAACCTTAAATAGAGATAAGTTATATTATATACAAACTCCTCAGGCATTTCGCTATGATATTTTAAAAAATGCACATGAAAAAGTAAAAGCGGAAATAAATATTACTGATGATGCTTCTTTAGTAGAAATGATGGGACAAAAAGTCAAAATTATAGATGGAGATTATGAAAATATTAAGATTACAACACCTATTGATTTGAAAATGGCAGAATTTTTATTAAGTGAGGGAAAAGAATGAGAATTGGTACTGGTTTTGATATACATCCTCTGATAAAAGGAGAAAAATTAATACTGGGTGGTGTTGAGATAGATTGTCTCTATGGTTTGCAGGGTCATTCCGATGCTGATGTTTTAACACATGCTTTAATGGATGCTATTCTTGGGGCACTCGCTAAAGGTGATATTGGCAGGCATTTTCCTGACAGTGATAAGAAGTATAAAGATATTAGTAGTCTAGTGCTTTTAAATAAAGTTAGGGTTATGATGGAAAATGCAGGATTTAAAATTAATAATATTGATTTAACCCTTTTTGCTCAAAAGCCTAAATTAAGCCCATATTATAATTTAATAGTCGGTTCTTTATGTTCCCAGCTTGGAGTGGAAAAAGAGAGAATAAATCTTAAAGCAACAACTACAGAAAGCCTGGGATTTTTAGGGAGAGAAGAAGGAATGGCTGCTCAGGCTGTTGTATTATTGTTGAGTAGTGAGTAGTATAATAAGAAGATAGGAAGGTGAATGTAGTGTTAGTAAAAAATATTATGACAAAAGATCCGATAACTATAAAACCGGAGTTAAGTGTTCTTGAGGCTGAAAAGGTTTTATCAATTAATAAAATTGGAAGATTAATTGTTGTAGATAATGATAATAATGTAATTGGAATATTAACTGATGGAGATTTAATGGTTGAACATGATTTAAATGAAAAAGTGGAAAAATTTATGTCGAAAAGTTTAATCAAAATTGGAGAAGATTCTACTATTCAAATGGCAGCGACAGTTTTATCAGAAAATAGAATTGGAGGCTTACCTGTTTTCAATAAAGGTAATAAATTAACTGGAATAGTTACTTCTGAAGATATAGTTTCCTGTTATGCTAAGTCAGATGATGAACTTGAATTGAGCAGGAAAAATATTACACCTGAGAGTTCAGCAGTATATTTAGCTATGACCCGGACACGGGAGTATGAAAATTACTGGTTAGAGAAAATAAAAACTTATGGATATAAAGGTGCTATTACTCAAACAGGTGCTAATGCAGAAAAATTACCTATTAAATTAAGAGAAAGCACAACGGTTGCAGCGATTGCAAGGGGCGTGATATCAGAAAATTCCCGGGAAAAAACTGCTATTTCAAATGCTGTTAAGGATGCCTATAGTCAACTTTCACTTGTTAATCCGGGCCTGGGTGGTGGATTTAAAATAGCTGTTATTCGTGGTGAAGATCATGTGTCAGTCGCAATATTTGGAAAATTTGGGCATGCACTTGTAGACGGACCTGAACAAATAACAATTGGAACAAGTGTTATTTAATATATGAGGAGGAAATATGTAATGAATTCTGTGCGCTTAAGATTTCCGCCAAGCCCTACAG
>CAZOON010000016.1:0-12166 GCA_964581445.1 uncultured Halanaerobiales bacterium
GTTGAGTGGTATGAATATAAAATGAAACCACCTTCTAAAAATATTAGAGAAATAGAAAAAATATCTAATTATAGCAAGAAAAAGCTGGGGCTTAAAGTAGTAGATATAAAAAATAAAAAACATTTATTAGCTCTGGCACCCAGAATTTTTGAATTAATAAATATATCTTATTCACATTTATACAGTACTGTTGAGTTAAGTGAAAAACAAATAGATTATTATACAAAGGAGTATTTTTCAGTTCTTAATCCTAAATATATAAGACTGATTGAAAATAATAATGAGGAAATTATTGCATTTGGTGTTGGCCTGCCTTCTGTAGCAAAAGCAATGCAGGAAAGTGGAGGCAAATTATTTCCTTTTGGGTTTATAAAACTTTTAAAAGCTTTTAAATCACCCAAAAGAGTAGAGCTTATACTTATTGCAGTACACCCTGATTATCAGAAAAAAGGTGTTAATGCTATAATTTTGGATGAATTAATTAAGTCCTGTAATCAATATAATATAGAAGAATTTGATTTAAATCCTCAGTTGGCAACAAATACTGATGTAATTTCTCAATGGGATTATTTTGATATTGTACAGAACAAAAATAGAGTATCTTATTATAAAGATTTAAAGTAATTATATAAATAAAAGCAGCATAAGCCTGCTAAAATATCTACTAATTTTTTGTCTGGCAATCTGGACATAAGCCATAAAATTCAAGTCTATGGTTATTGACCTGGAATTCACTTGTTTCGTTTATTTCTTTTTCAATTATATCAAAAAGAGGATGGTCAATATCATAGATTTTCCCACATTTTTCACATATGAAATGATAATGGTTTGCCGGATTACCGTCATATCGACTATAGGTACTACCAAAATCAAGGACGCTAATTTTTCCCATTTCAGCTAAAACATTTAAATTTCTATAAACTGTCCCCAGACTGATATTTGGGATTTCTTTTTTTACGGCTTCATATATCCAGTCAGCAGTGGGATGGATTTTAGTATGTTTTAAAACCCTTAATATTGTCTTTCGTTGTTTTGTCATTCTTTTTTTACGATTACTCATTTTTTAACACCTCATATTAATAACTATTATTATTAATATTATTGTAGCAAATTTTAATATAGATGTCAAGGGATAGATTGAGTATTGTCTTGACTGAAATATTTCCTTCTGATATTATAAAGAAAATTAACTGTATCATTAATAATAGTAATTACAAACTTTTTTTACAAAGGGTGATATAATTGAATAAACAAAAACGAATATTAACTGGAGATAGACCCACAGGAAAGCTTCATTTAGGTCATTATGTGGGTAGTTTGAAAAACAGAGTAGAATTACAGCATGAATATGATACTTTTTTAATAATTGCAGATGTGCAGGCCTTAACTACTAATTTTGAAAATCCAGATAAACTGTCCCGGGATCTAAGACAGGTGGCTACAGATTACCTGGCGGCAGGTATTGACCCTGAAAAGGCAACTATTTTTGTGCAATCACTTGTTCCTCAGATTGCTGAATTAACAGTTTTTTATTCAATGATAGTAACAGTTAATCAATTGAGACACAATCCTACAATTAAGTCAGAATCTGCTCAATATGGTTATGAAGATATGACTTATGGGTTTTTAGGTTATCCTGTAAGTCAGGCTGCAGATATTACATTTTGTAAAGCTGACCTTGTTCCTGTTGGAGAAGACCAGCTTCCTCATGTTGAGCAGACTAGAAGGATAGTCAGGAAATTTAATAATTTATATAAACCTGTTTTTCCAGAGCCAGAGGCTTTGATAGGAGATTTTCCCAGATTAGTGGGGCTTGATGGCAAACAAAAAATGAGTAAAAGCCTTGATAATGCAATATACTTAAATGATGACAGTGAAACTGTAGGTAAAAAAATTAATGAGGCAGTAACTGATCCTGCCCGGATAAGGGTAGATGACCCGGGTCATCCAGAGGTATGTACAGTATTTGCATATCATAAGGCTTTTAATGCAGATGAAGTTGATGAGATTGAGGAATCATGTCGTAAGGGTACTATTGGCTGTGTTGCCTGTAAAAAGAGACTCGCCGGGGCAATAAATGGGCTTTTAGATCCAATGCGTGAAAGAAGAAGTGAATATTTAAAAAATCCAGAATTAATAGATGAGATATTATTGTCAGGGACTGAAAAGGCTAAAAAAGTTGCAGGTGAAACATTAGCTGAGGTTAGCGATGCCATGCATTTAAATTATTTTGAGGAATAAATCTCTGGCTTATTAATATTTATATATTATTAAGATATGAGAGGGGAATTTTTTTGAGTAAACAGAGGCTTGGACTGGTTTTTGGAGGCAGATCAGAGGAGCATGAAGTATCAGTTATGTCTGCCAGATCTGTACTTAAGGCTATAGATAAAAGTAAATATATAATTATTCCACTGGCTATAAGCAGGGAAGGCTATTGGTTATCTCCTGATTTATCTAGAAAGGTTCTTGAAGATAATCTTGACAGAGTGCCTGAGAGTGAAGCAAGGGATATATCTTTTAGCCTGATCCCTTTTTTAAAGACAAATATTGATATAGTTTTTCCGGTTTTACATGGACCTTATGGTGAAGATGGTCGTATACAGGGTTTTCTGGAAATGATTGATATGCCATATGTTGGGACTAAAGTGATGGGCTCTGCACTGGGTATGGATAAAATAATGATGAAAGAGATATTTGCTTATAAAAATCTGCCTCAGACAGATTTTATACCTTTTACAAAGGAACAATATCTTAAAAAAGGCATAGAGCAAGTAAATATTGAAATAAAGAAAAAGATATCTTATCCCTGTTTTATTAAACCTTCAAATATGGGCTCCAGTATAGGGGTTATGAAAATTTATAAAGAGGCACTATTAGAAGACGGGATTAAAAATGCCCTGAAGCATGATAGAAGATTTATTGTTGAAGAGTTTGTTAAGGGTAGAGAAGTTGAATGTGCAGTTTTAGGCAATATTAAAATAACTGCATCTTTGCCAGGGGAGATTATACCCTGTCATGATTTTTATGATTATGAGGCTAAATATAAGGATGAGATTACAGAATTAATAATACCAGCTGATTTAGATAATAAAATTATTGATGAGGTGAAAGATTTATCTGTAGCAGCTTTTAAGGCAATAGATGGTAGTGGTTTTGCCCGTGTTGATTTTTTTATAAGAGATAATGATAAGAAAGTCTTGATAAATGAAATAAATACGATTCCTGGTTTTACCCAGTATAGTATGTATCCCAAATTGATGGAGATTTCTGGGTTGACCTATACAAATTTAATAGACAATTTAATTGAATTGGCTTTAATACAGGATTAATTCCACCAGGAGGTGGATTATCTGTGAGTGATTTAAATATTTTACATGTTGATATGGATGCATTTTTTGCAGCAGTGGAGCAGAGAGATAACCCTGAGCTTATAGGTAAAGCAGTAATAATTGGAGGGGTTGAATTAGATAGACGGGGTGTGGTTTCTACCGCTTCATATGAAGCAAGGAAATATGGTGTTTATTCGGCAATGACTATTGCCAGGGCAAAAAAACTCTGTCCCCATGGTGTTTATCTTCCAGGCAGGCATGATAGATATCAGGAATTTTCAAAAAAAATTATAGAAATATTATATGAATTCACACCACGGGTAGAACAGGTTTCAATTGATGAGGCTTTTCTGGACTTAAAGGGGTGTCATCGTTTGTTTGGTACTAGTAGAGAAATTGGGGAAAAAATCAAGATGAGAATTAATGAAAAAACTAATCTTAAAGCTTCTGTGGGGATAGCTTCTAATAAATTTTTAGCTAAACTTGCTTCAGATCTTGATAAACCTGATGGATTTACGGTTATTGAAAGAAACAGGGTTAATCAAATTTTGGATCCTCTTCCTGTTAAAAAAATTTGGGGAGTAGGACAAAAAACAGAAAAAATAATAAAAAGAAAAGGTATTAGAACTATAAAAGATTTAAAATCTTTAAGTAAAAAAGAATTAA
Source organism: uncultured Halanaerobiales bacterium (assembly GCA_964581445.1). GTDB lineage: Bacteria > Bacillota > Halanaerobiia > Halanaerobiales > CAZOON01 > CAZOON01. The sequence goes on from CAZOON010000016.1 coordinate 3,999, forward strand.
TTGCATATTTTGGCAAGTCAGGTAAAAGATTATTTTATCTGGCCAGAGGTATTGATAATAGAGAGCTTGAGATGACTGATACTGTTAAGTCTATCAGTCATGAAGAAACATTTAGAGAAAGTATTAGTGCAAAAAATGATATTTTTTCTGTTCTTTTTGATTTAAGTGAGAGAGTAGCCAGGCGATTGAGAAAACAAAACCTTGTTGGTCAGACTGTTTTTGTGAAGATAAGATATAATAATTTTAAAACATTAACAAGAAGATTGAGCCTTGCTTATCCTGTTAATAGTTCAAATGAGATTTATAAAATTGGACGTGAGCTATTAATAAAAGATAGTTTACTGGAAAAACCAGTACGATTACTGGGAATAGGGATAGGTAAATTAAGTTATGGTAAAAATGTACAGGTTTCTCTTTTTGGAAAAAAAGATCTTAATGAGTTGAATAAGGCCATAGATAATATTAAAGATAAATATGGAGAAAAAAGCATTAGACATGCCAGAACCTTAATATATAATGATAGAAATTCTAATTAATTTTTAATAAATTTTTAATTTAATTTTAATCTTTCATTGCTACAATATAAATAAATGATAATGAAAGGTGGATGATAAATATGTTTAATTTAATTTCTGTGAAAAGAAAGATTATCTTAAGTTTTTTCTTTGCTTTATTATTAATACTTATTTTAAACCCTATTGTTGTATATGGGGAAACTAATACTGATGTTTATCAGAGCAATGTTTTTGCTGATATTGCCAATAAAGTTGATAATGGAGTAGTTAAAATTACTTCATATGTTGAGGTAACACCAGGTCAACAGATGATACCTTTTGCTAATGACCCATTTTTTAAATATTTCTTTGGAGATCAGATGGAAATGCCAGATGAGCCCCAAATACAGGAAGGTTATGGATCTGGTTTTCTTGTATCAAAAGATGGTTATATTGTTACTAATGAACACGTAATTCATGATGCTAAAAAAATAGAGGTAACAATTAAAGAGATGGATGAGTCGGTAAAGGCTAAGGTTGTCTGGTCAGAATTTGAACTGGATCTTGCTATAATTAAGGTGGATATTGATGAAGATTTAAAACCCATTGAAATGGGTGACTCGTCTAGAATTAGACCGGGAGATTGGGCTATAGCCATAGGTAATCCATTTGGCTTTGAACATACAGTTACAACAGGTGTAATAAGTGCCCTGGGAAGACCAATACAAATTCCAACTGGAGATAGACAGATTAGAAATTATCGTAATCTTATACAAACAGATGCAGCTATTAATCCTGGTAACAGTGGTGGACCATTGTTAAACCCTGAGGGCAAGGATGTTGGGATTAATACGGCAGTTAGTACTCAGGGGCAGGGTATTGGTTTTGCAATTCCTATTAATGAAGTTAAGGACATCGTAAATGACCTTAAGGTAAAAGGAGAAATAATTAGACCATGGCTTGGAATTTCCTTTGGACCAATAAATAATGATATAAAAGAATACTTTAATCTGGCAAATACTCAGGGAGTTATTATCAGTGAGGTTTTTGAAGGAAGTCCCGCTGAAAAAGCAGGTTTAAAAACATATGATATTATTAAAGAAATAGATGAGCAGAAAATTGAAAAAGTTGATGATGTAGTTGGAATTATTAAAAACAAGGAAATTGGAGATAAAATAATGCTCAGGGTTATAAGAAATGCTAATTCAGAATTTGTTTTTGCTAAAATTGGGAAAAGACCAAATAAATTATAATAATAAATATAATTAATTTATTAAACATTGATTTTTGCTTGATGATATCAAGGAAGGTGTATCAGCAATGCCTGCTAAAATTTTAATAATAGAAGATGAAGAAAAAATTGCCCGTTTTATGGAACTGGAATTAAAACATGAAGGGTATCTGGTTTTTATAGAATATAATGGCAGGGATGGGCTGGAAAAAATTAATAATGAAAACTATGATTTAATACTCCTGGATTTAATGTTGCCCGGTATTGGTGGTATTGATTTATGCAGGAAAATAAGGAAATCATCAGATATACCAATTATAATGGTCACTGCACGTGATGGTATTTCAGATAAGGTTAAAGGGCTTGACACTGGTGCCGATGATTATATTACTAAACCATTTGCCATTGAGGAATTACTTGCTAGAATCCGTTCCCTTCTTCGAAGAAAAGATCTTAAAAATGAAAAGGATGGCCAAATTATTAGTATTGATAATTTGAAGATAGACCTGGATAAGTACATTGTCACAAGAAATAGTGAAAAAATTGAGCTAACAAAAAAAGAATATGATTTATTGGTATATCTGATGAAAAACAAAGATATTGTTCTTTCCCGGGAACAAATATTGCGTCAGGTCTGGGATTATAATTACACTGGAGATACTAATATTGTTGATGTTTATATCAGGTATTTAAGGGCCAAGATTGACGAATTACATGACAAATCATTAATTCATACTGTAAGGGGTGTTGGCTATGTCTTACGGGTTGATGAAAAATGATGAATATTTTTTATAAATCCAGGAAGATATCCTGGAGGTTAACCATAATATATACCGCGATATTTATCATTGTTCTCATGATATTAAATACTGCCCTGATTTTAGGTTTTAAAACTTTTGTAAAAAGAAACGCATATAAGGATATTGATAATACAATTAAATATGTATTGCCAAAGATTACTGATTACGGTTTTTATTATATTGATAATGATGAGGCAGATTTATTACAGGATATCAGTAAAAGTGTGGAAAACATATACTTTCGAGTCCTTGACAGGGATAAAGATATTATTGCTCAATCATATTTGTTGAAGGAGATTGATATTCCCTTAAAAAGTGGATATCAAATACTTGACAGGGGAAATAAAAAACTAATATCCCGGAGTATAATAATATTTAGAAATGGTTTTCTGGATGGTTATTTTGTAGTTGCCCGGGATATAAGCCGTGATTATAAATTTTTGAGATTTTTAACCACTATTATAATAATAGCAAGTATTATTGGTAGCATTATTGCCCTTTTAACTGGTTTTTTAGTAAGCAAAAAAAGCATGCAGGCAATAAATAATATTACAGAAACCGCAAATAATATTAGTTTTGGTGATCTTCAAAAAAGGTTAAATGTTGATGGGCCAGAAGATGAAATCAACAGACTTGCCCGGACCTTTAATTCTATGCTGGATAGACTGGAAAATTCATTTAAAAGGCAACAGCAATTTGTGTCAGATGCATCACATGAGTTGAGAACACCTATCTCTGTAATTCAGGGTTATATTGATTTATTAGATAGATGGGGTAAAGATGAAATTGAGGTAAGGGATGAGGCCATAGAAGCTATAAAAAATGAGGTAAATAGTATGAACTCTCTGCTGGAAAGTTTGCTTTTTCTGGCCAGAGGTGAAAGCGAAAAAATAGATATTAATAAAAGTAAATTTGATGTAAATGATTTGCTAAAAGAGCTTATTTTTGAAAGCAGAATGCTTACAAATAGCTTGACCATTAATGGGGTATATAATAATAATATATTATTTTATGGTGATAAAAAGTTAATAAAACAGATGTTGAGAATATTTTTAGATAATAGTATTAAGTTTACCCCTGCTGGCGGAGAAATTACTCTTGAGTCAGAAATAGATGACTCTGAGCTGATATTAACAGTTCGTGATACAGGTATAGGTATTGCAGATGAAGATCTCCCACATATTTTCAAAAGATTTTATAGAGCAGATAAATCGAGGTCAAGAGGTGGTGCCGGGCTTGGTCTGGCTATTGCAAAATGGATAATAGATAATCATCAGGGAAGAATTTTAATAAAAAGTAAAGGAGGGGAAGGTACAATAATTAAAGTTTATCTTCCACTCAAATAACAATTATATTAATTCGTTTTTTTATGAGGGGTTATTTTAGCCCCTCTATTTTTTTTTGCCAGGAAGTAATTTTTTTATCCAGCCAAATAGTGCAGGAAATTTAAATCCACCACCAATTGTTTTGGTGAATTCATCATTTTTGTCTTTGTTTTTAGTCCAGGCAAAGAAAAAATTAATCTTCATAGGAAAATAGCCCCCTTTTATAAATATTCTATGTAAAAAATTTATAAAAGTGCAAATAAAATAAAGGATTTTTTTAAAGGATAACGAATATAAAATATAGTGGTAGAAAGTGGTGGATAGTGGTAGATTTGTGGTGAAGGGTGTGATGACCTATGTTTATGGGTGAATATCAGCATAAAATGGATACAAAGGGTCGTGTAATCATACCTGCAAGATTCCGTGAGGAGCTTGGGGAACAATTTGTTGCTACTCGTGGACTCGATAATTGCCTTTTTATATATCCTATGCAGGAATGGAAAATATTAGAAGAAAAACTTAGATCTTTACCTCTTAGTAGTAAAAATGCAAGGACATTTGTAAGATTTTTCTTTTCCGGTGCAACTGAATGTGAACTTGACAAACAGGGAAGAATATCAATTCCAGCAAATTTGAGGGATTATGCTACTCTGGAAAAAGAAATAGTGGTAATTGGTCTGGCAGACAGGATAGAATTATGGTCTGAGGAAAGATGGAGTATATACATGGATGAGGCTGAGGATTCCTATGAAGATATTGCAGCCGCTATGGAGGAGTTAGGGATATAAATGAATTATAACCATATTCCAGTGATGTTAAATAAAGCAATTGAATATTTAAAAATTAGAGAAGATGGTATATACATAGATGGAACACTTGGAAGGGCCGGTCATACAAAAGCAATATTAAAATTACTAAATGAAGATGGATTGCTTATAGGAATAGACCGTGATATGGAGGCAATTCAAAAGGTAAAAAAAGAATTAGATGATAATAAAAAGTTAAAACTAATACATGGAAATTATGTGGATATACCTGAAATATTACAAAAATTAAATATAAATAGAGTAGACGGTATTTTATTTGATCTGGGGGTTTCTTCCCCACAATTGGATAAAGCTGAGAGGGGATTTAGTTATAGTAACGAAGGCCCTCTGGATATGAGGATGAATAGGAGCCAGGATTTTAATGCAGAAGATATTGTGAATAGCTATACTAAAGATAAGCTTACGGAGATTATTAAAAAATATGGTGAAGAAAGATGGGCCTCAAGGATTGCAGAATTTATTGTGAATGCAAGAAAACATGAAAAAATCAAGACAACTGGCAAATTAGTTGAGATTATTAAAAATGCGATTCCTGCTTCTGCTCGAAGAACGGGAGGTCATCCAGCACGAAGAACTTTTCAGGCTTTAAGGATTGAGACCAATAACGAACTGGAGCAACTTAAAGAGAGTATTGAAAGGGCGGTAAATTCATTAAAAAGTACTGGAAGGATCTGTATTATTAGTTTTCATTCTCTGGAAGATCGTATTGTAAAAAAGACTTTTAAATATTTAGAGAGTGATTGTGTTTGTCCGCCAGATTTACCAGTCTGTGTTTGTGATAAAAAACAGGAGGTCAGGATAATTACAAAAAAACCGTTGAGGGCAGATAAATCAGAAATAGAAACTAATCCTCGTTCCCGTAGCGCTAAAATGAGGGTTGCGGAAAGAGTTCTAAATTAGAAGGTGGGTGAATAAATTGTTACAAACCAGAAAAAAAATTGATTATAATTATAGTTATTTTGAGGAAGAGACAGAAAAGAAAAATTCTAAACTTATGATTTCTTTACTTGTATTTCTGGTTGTAATAATCGGAATAATTATGCTTGTTTTTATAAAGCAATCCTTAGAAATTACACACCTGGGCTATGATTTAGATAAAATAGGAAATCAATTGGATGAGATAAATGAAAAAAATCATGAATTAAATTTAAAATTAGCAAGATATTCATCTTTAGCCAGGATAGAAAAAATTGCTCGAAATAACTTGAATATGATAGAGCCTGAAGAGATGCAAGTTATAGTAATGAATGATAGTAATATTACTGATGAATTAAGTAATAGGAATCTGGCAAAAAATGAAAGGATATATATTCTCCGCCTATTTAATGAACTTATAAGTAACTTTAGAACAGTTAAGGCTGATTCACCTGATTAGGAGGAGAACTTAAATGTTTAATAGACCTGATCTTAAGATAAAAAGACGAATAATTTTTTTATTTATAATATTCATTCTGGTTTTTGCCGGGATAATTTTGAGGCTTAGCTGGATACAAATAATAAATAGTACTTACTATCAACAAAAAGCACTGGATCAAAGATTAAGATATTTGAAAGTTGAAGCCAGACGGGGAATAATCTATGACAGAAATGGTAAAGAACTGGCTGTTAGCTCCACTAGTGAAACAGTTGTTGCCATTCCGCTTGAAATTGAAGATAAAGAAAAAACGGCAGATAAACTTGCTTCAATTTTAGAGCTTGATTATAAAACTGTTTATCAACGTCTTAATCGAGATGCCAGTGCTGTTTATATTAAACGGAAAGTTGCTGAAGGTAGGATAGAAAGATTAAAGGAGTTGGATATAGCAGGGATAACTTATACAGAGGAAAGCAAAAGATATTATCCCAAAAATAATTTGCTCAGCAATGTACTTGGTTTTGCCGGGATAGATAGTCAGGGTCTTGATGGTCTGGAGTTGTCCTATGATAAATATTTAAAAGGGGTTCCAGGGAAATTGGCTGCTGAAAAGGATGCAGCAGGTCGTACGATTCCTGAAGGTATTAAAGAATATATTGCCCCTGAGGACGGATATAATATATATTTAACAATAGATGAGGTAATCCAATATATTGCTGAAAGAGAACTGGATCGTGCTTTAGAAGAATATAACATATCCGGTGGTACTATTATAGTTATGGATCCTGAAAATGGAGCTATCAGAGCTCTGGCTAATAGGCCTGATTATGATCCAAATAATTTTGCGGATTATCCTCAGAAATACTGGAGAAATAGGGGGATATCTGATTCATATGAGCCTGGTTCAACTTTTAAAATTATTACTACAGCTTCTGCCCTTGAAGAGGGTGTAGTAAATGAAAATGACCCATTTTCTGATCCGGGTCATATAATGGTGAGTGGTGAAAAGATTAGTTGCTGGAAATATGGCGGTCATGGTCATCAGACCTTCAAGGATGTTGTTAAAAATTCCTGTAATGTTGGTTTTGTCCAGGTTGGAATGAGGCTGGGAAAATCAGCTTTTTATAACTATATAAATGCCTTTGGTTTTGGTGAAAGAACAGGAATTAAATTACCGGGTGAGGCATCGGGACTTGTTTATGATTTTGATGAAATTGGCCCTGTGGAATTAGCCACAATGTCTTTTGGTCATGGTATTACGGTTACTCCTATACAATTAATTACAGCTGTTTCAGCTATAGCCAATGATGGTATGTTGATAAGGCCCAGACTGGTAGAAAAAATTGTAAAGAATGATGATGAGGAAATAAAAGAAATTAAGCCTATAAAAATAAGACAGGTTATTTCCAAAGAAACAGCCCGGAGAACTAGAAGATTATTAGAAAGAGTTGTTGATGATGGTACTGGTGTGGCAGCAAAAATTGAAGGTTACTGTATTGGAGGAAAAACTGGAACGGCAAAACACTATGGGAAAGAAGTCTATGATTCTTCATTTATTGGTATTATTCCCGTAGATGACCCTAAATTAGTTATCCTGGTTGCTTTATATGATGTGACTGGTGTTCCTTATTATGCCAGTCAAACTGCAGCCCCTACTTTTAGAAATGTTGCTCTTGATACATTGCGTTATCTGGATATTCCCCCCCAGTCTCCCCTTGCTAATGATAAAAATAGAGAAATTAAATTAAAGGTCCCTGATGTAAAAGGTATGGATGTCCTGAAAGCAGAGGAAATGTTGAGAAATAATGGTTTTGATGTTAAACTAATAGGTATAAAAGATGAGATAATTGAACAGATTCCAACTGCAGGGGCAGAGGTTTTAGAGAATACTACCATAATCTTAATTACTGAAGAAGATGATATAATTAGAAAAAATTATTATGTTGCAGTACCTGATTTAATAGGTATGAGTGAAAAGGAAGCTAAAAATTTATTAGCTGGATTGGGTTTAAAAATCAGGGCAGAAGGTGAGGGGAAAATAGTTGAACAGGATATAAAAGTAGGTACTCGTATTCCTGGTGGAGAATATATATCCTGTAAGCTAGAAAATGATTAATACTGGGGGTAAGTTATGATT
>CAZOON010000017.1:0-9210 GCA_964581445.1 uncultured Halanaerobiales bacterium
TGTATTTTTTATATATTCTTTAATTTCACCACTTAAGAACTTAAAATGAACTAAGAAATTTATTCCGCCCTATATCAGAAATACAATTATTATATATTCAATTTGACGATAATAGGGATGATTAATTTCTGCATAATGTCCAATACTACTATCATAATTTGAAAAACCTCCAGTAGAGATACTTGTTAAACTATGAGTTATGGCATCAAAAACTGGCATTTTAAAAAGTACTAAAAGAATAATTTCTATGATTGTAAATAGCAGGTAGATACCCCAGAAGATGATAATAGTTTTATAAAGATTGGGGACAGGACGAGAAGAGCTAATTTTATGACTTTCAGCTACAAAAAGTTGCCAGAGATTGGCCTCAGTTCTAAAGGTGATTAGCAAGAAAAATGTCAGGATGCCCAGACCACCCAGCCATTGCATTAAACTTCTCCATATTATCAGGGATAACGGTAGGGATTCCAGACCAGTAATTAGAGTAATTCCAGTTGTAGTAAAACCACTTATTGCTTCAAAATAAGCATCTATGAAGCTCATATTTATACTGATAATTAAGGGTATAGAACCTATTAAAGCAGAAATGGCCCAGGCCAGAGTAACTGTAATCATACTATTAGCAAGATTAAGTTGTATAGTATTATTTCTAAAAATATAGCTAATAATTGTCCCAATTAATAGTGAAGTTAATCCTGGTACAAGATAGGATATCAAGATAATTTTATTTTCTTTAAATGCCAGAGCAATTAGTAGTGGAATTAATAATATTAATCCAAGTATAAATAATAAGTAAGCAAGAATTAATAATATAGATTTAAAGTTTTTAATTCCTTTATCCATAATTTACCCTTCATCATCTATAATTAACTGTAATCGTTTATTAAAAAAGGTCTTTATACCCCATTTTATTAATATAAATACTGTCAGGGTAACACTTCCCATAATCCCCATCATAATCGCAATTTGATATTTAATGGCTTGAAGAGCGGGAAGTCCTGCCAGAATTTGACCTGTCATCATTCCAGGAAGAAAAACGATACCCATTCCCAGCATAGAATTTAATGTGGGTAAGATTGCATCATAAAAGGCCCTTTTACTTATTTCTTTTGATGCCTTAGCTGGATCAGCACCTAAGATCAAGGCATTTTCAATAAGCTCTTTATTATCATTAATTCCATTAATTAAGCCTGTACTGCCAAGTGTAATGCCTGTCATAGAATTACCTATTAACATTCCTGAAATTGGAATTATATATCTTGCATTAAACCATGGTTTTAGGTTTATGATTACACTTATAAAATATACTATTGTGAGTCCAGTTCCAACAAACATTGCAATAGCAATAATTTTTTTTAATTTTTTATTTATTTTATTATCAATTCTTTCAAAAATATTATAGACTGCAAATATTTCCATAACAAGTAAAATTATTAATGTTAAAAATATATTGGGATTGTTAAAGATATATGTAAGGACATAGCCAACTATTCCCAGTTGAACTGTCATTCTAATGGAGGCCAGAAGTATTTGATATTGATGACCAACTTTTTGGTATTTTACAATTAAGATTAAAATAATAACGAAGATATAAGCGGTAGCCAGTCTATAAAGATTAATGTCAAAATAATTATCCATTATTATCACCAGGCTTATATATTTTATCTATATGACCATTTTTAATAGTAATGATTTCATCACTATATGATTCAGCTATTGAACGGGAGTGTGTAACCATTATTAAAGTTATTTTATTATCTTCACTAAAGTTATAGATCTTTTCAATTATAGATTTTTCTGTTTTTTCATCGAGGGCAGATGAGGGCTCGTCTAATAATAATGTTTCAGGTTGTAAAAGTATGATTCTGGCCAGTGCGAGGCGTTGTTTTTCACCACCTGATAGTTTAGAGGCTGATTTGTTTAGATTATAATTTAATTTAAGAGTATTTAAAATATCTAAATAAATATCTTTATTATTAATCTTTTTTTCAGCATATTCTTCAGCAAGTCGAAAGTTATCCAGGATAGAGCCCGGGAAGACTACTGGATTTTGAGGAAGCATCATTATTTTGCGTCTAAGCTGTACTGGATTATAGCCCAGCAATTCTTTACCTTTATATTTTATTGAACCTGTATCATAATTTATCATGTTATTTAGTAATTTTAGAAATGTTGTTTTTCCACTTCCACTATTGCCAATTATAGAGCATGATTTTTCTCTTTGAATATTTAAATTAATATCAAAAAGGATATTTTTATAATTAACATCAGTAATTTCAAACATTTTACACCCCCATTATTTTGATTAAATTATAACAAAGATATGTATATATGTAAATAATATCTTGATTGATTAGGAAAGATATTTTATAATGTTTATAATGTTTTTTAAGAATTATAATCCGGGGAGGCAGAAATTATGAAAATTGCAAGATATGAATATAATGGAGAAATAGGATATGGCGAGATAGATGGAAAAAATATTTATGAGCTAGAGGGTGATATTTTTGATGATTTTAAAAGAGCCGGTGATAGTTATAATATAGAAGAAGTTAAATTGTTGACACCTATTGAAGTTCCTAATATTATTGCTATTGGTTTAAATTATAGAAAACATGCCCTTGAAAGTGGAATAAAACTGCCGGAGCGGCCTATAATATTTTTGAAATCTACAACAAGTGTTATTGGCCCGAATGAAGAGATTATTTTGCCAGATAATGCAGCTGATGAAGTTGATTATGAAGCTGAGCTGGCCATTGTCATTGGGAAAAAAGCAAAGAATGTTTCTGTTGAAGATGCAGAGGAATATATTTTGGGCTATACCTGTGCTAATGATGTTTCTGCGAGGGATTGTCAGATAAGAATTGATAAACAATGGGCAAGGGCAAAATCATTTGATACCTTCTGCCCACTGGGACCCTGGATTGAAACTAAATTAGATGCCGATAATGTTTCTATAAGTTCCACATTAAACGGTAAGGTAATGCAAAATTCAAATACTTCAGATATGATTTTTAATACAAAAGAACTTGTAAGTTATATATCCAGTAATATGACTCTTTTGCCGGGAACTATTATTATGACTGGTACACCTGAGGGTGTAGGATTTGCCAGAAAGCCTCCTGTTTTTTTACAATCAGGTGATGAGATTGTTATCGAAATTGAAGGTTTAGGGAGTCTTAGAAATTTCGTAAGATAAAGAGCTCCTTTATATAAGTTTTTCTAGAATTAAATATTATTTATAGATTTAACCCTGTAGTCTTTATTACTACAGGGTTTATTTATTTATATTCACATTATTTAAGGAAAGAGCATAAATTGTAACAAATATAACAGGGAAATAATTATTTCTCTGAAAAAAGAGGAGATGTTAAGATAAATGAATCTATGTGAAAAAATTAAGACAGACAGGGTAGTCTGTGATGAGATATTTTATGTAGAAGATGAAGAAACAATACCTGTTGGAGAGATTAGGGTTCCAGGTGGAGATTTGAGTGGTACAGTTACCGTAACTGTAGTGAATTGTGATCCAGTTATAGATATGGAAAATAATGAGCTTAGTGCTTTAGTCACTTTCATGGTTCAAAAAGAACTGGAAATAAATACTGAAGAAGAAATATTGCCCCTGGAATTTGGCTTTAGATTTGAAAGGGAATTGACTTATAGGAAATGTACTCCTGCTGAATTAATGGAGATTGACCCTGAGCTTCTTGAAAATCTCAAATGTGACATTATTTCTGTAGCAGGTACAGATGAAGTAACATTGATACCATCGACAGTAGATCCAGATACTGGAATATTGAATAAAGATGCCGAAATTACAGAAGACCTTAATATCAGAGTAAAAATTAAATTAGTCCAGGAAAAACAATTATTTCTATCTACTTGCCCTGCAAATCAACAAAGTTCAATAGATGTTACCCAGGTAACCCCGATAACAAATTCTAAATTGAACTAGATAGGTGAATTATTAAATGAAAGGGGGAATTAAAAATTAATGAAAGAAAAGGAATTTTTTTAGATAAAAGTTTTAAAACAAGTTCCCCTCCTGTAGATGTTAATATGCTTGCTGGAGCAATTATTACAAGAAGAACTAAAAATTGTTTTTTAGGATCAGAATTAAGTGGTGTAGATGAACAGGCCGCAATTTTTGAGACTGAGCTTCAGGAATTTCCGACAAATGGGGCTTCTTATCTTGTATTAAGTAGTGGGACTGCAGTAACAACAGCTGGTAATGCTACAACATTTCAATCTGTTAATACAAATGGTGTATTTATATCGGGAGGGGATCCCCAGGGGAGTCCTGATGGATTGAATTCATTTGATGTTGTAACCTTAAGTTTAACATTTAAAGTACCGGAAAATCCTGGTAATATATTATTTGATTGGAGATTCATGACAGAAGAAAATCCAAGTTTTATAAATACCTTTACAGATTATTTCAGGGCTGACCTTGCTACTTCACAGGGAATTTTTAATATAGCATTATTGCCAGATAATAGTCCAGTAACGGTTGCCAATGCTGCACCTTTTTCAAATGCTCCGGGAGGTTCATCAGAGTTTCCTGCTCCCCCATTTCCTGATCCTGATGATGTAGTCTTTAATGCAGTAAGTACTCCAATTATGACAGCATCTTTTGATCTTTCTCCATTTGCAGGAGAAATTATTACTCTTTCATTAAGGGTAGCAGATGTAAATGATTCAGTATATGATTCTGCATTATTGATTGATAATCTCAGGATAGAGGGATGTTTGCCTCGCAAAGACACATGTGTAAATATTAGTACAGAAGATATCTTATGTGATGAAATTTTTCATGTAGAAGATGAAGAATCAATTGAAATAGGTGAGATAAGGATTCCGGCAGATAGTCTTATTTCAGGGGACATCATGGTTACTGCTCTTGATTGCCAGACAATAGTTGACAATACAGGAATAAAGGGGATAGTTGATTTTTTAATAGAAAAGGAATTATTGATTGAAACTCAGGATAGTCTTATACCCCTGGAATTTGGATTCAGATTAAGAAGAGAGCTTCAATTTAAAAAATGTGATTTCAATTTATTACCTGATGAACTTGCTTGCCAGGTCTTAATAGTTTTTGGCAAAGATAAGCTTATTTTAAATCCTTCTACAATTAATTCTGATACTGGAGAATTAAATAAGGATGCAAATATTGAAGATGATTTAAATCTGGGAATAAAATTAATACTCAGTGAGAAAAAACAATCATTCGTATCTAATTGTTCAGGGGATAATCAGGTAAAAGTTTCAATTAATAGTTAATATATGGTTTAGAATTATTTTGTATAGAAGGAGGTTGTTTTATTGAATTCTTGTGAATTGATTAATTCAAAAAAGGTTATTTGTGATGAAATATTTTATCTCGAACATGAGGAAAATGATGTTTCAATAGAATATTTTGAGGATATACCAGATGGGAGCACAATTAGTGGAACAGTTGAAGTAACTTTAACTGATTGTAATGTATTTGTAGTAAATGATTTATTTCTTGTTAATTTTATTTTTGTAGTTCAAAAAGAGCTGGAAATTACTACTCCTGAACCTGATAGTGAAATTATACCTCTTGAATACCTGGAGCGTTTGCAGTTTGAAGATATTGAATTCAGGAAATGTTCCCCTGCAATTATTGAAGAACAGGGTATTAATCTTAATGATTTAAAGTGTGAAGTAATTAGAACTAATGCTAGAGATACTATTGAGCTTGATACTGATAATGATAGCTTTGATGAGGATTTGAATATTGAAATAAAAATAAAAATAATTGCAGATGTTCAGGAATTTATTCAGGGAAAAGATAAAGAATTAGAGACAGTTATTAATGTTGAGGATGTAGGTTAATAAATTAAGGGAACTATCTATATAGATAGTTCCCTTAGTAATAAAAGAAAGGGGAAGAGATACTTGGGTGATTTCATTATAGGTCTTATAATTGGTATATTGGGGACAGGGATGCTGGGTGGGATTTTTTTGGCATATTATATGGGTAAGAATAAGGGGCAGGAAGAAAAAAGTGACAAAAAAGAGGAACTTAATAAAAGAAATAAAAGGAAGATAGCAAGTGGTATAAATCAAAGTGGTAGTGAAGTTAAACAGGTAAAATTTGAGGTTAATGGTAAAACTCGAAAACCTAAAGAATAAGGGGAGAGTTTTGTGGGATATCATAAGCAAAGATATTTAATTGAACATATATTATATGAGGATGAATTTATTGTTGAAGAGATAGAAGAGGAAATTGACATTAATAATTTAAATATTGGGAAAAAATATAAATTAAATACTAAATTTACTGCAAATGCAGTTAACTATAAGTTTTTAATAATAAATGAACATAGATTGAAAATTAAAGGGATATATATTACATTTTTTCTAGATAAAGAGCTATCGTTTATTCCTGAATATAAAAATATTTATCCTCTGGAGTTTAAACATTACTTTCAAATTTATATACCTTTTACAAGAAAAATAAAAATTAATGATAAGATGGATTTAAGTGCAAATATAAGTATTATTGATACGGATTTGCAATATAAAAGATCTAGAATATATAAAAAAAATACGATTATTGAAGAAATGATGAATATAAATTTTTTATTGCGAATAACTAAAAAAGAAGAGCTAAAGATTTTTACACATAAATAAGATAAAAAATAAGAAAGAGGCAGTAAATTTCTGCCTCTTTACATTTTATGGAAGAAATAAAAATATGATAAATATAATTAGATTATACCATCTATTACTGTAATAACCTGTAATGATGGATTACCTTCTACCAGACCTAAAATGTAGGCAGTATAATATAAGTTATCCTGTAGGACTATATTGGGTATTTTAAGAACGCGTTGATCATTACTAACTGTAAAAATGTTAAGAGTATAGGTAGCTGGATTTACTGGGATATATCTATTAATTTCTTCGAAACGTATGTTTCTATATAGAGTTCTTCCATCAAGACGTACACTTACGGCCGGGGCATCAGGAGAAAGATGAATTACACGGAAAAAGGCATTTCTCCTTTGATAATGTTCATAATCAGATATACTTAGTAAATCAATATTTTCCAGTTTTCCTGTTGCTGCAATTGTCAGTATACTTCGTGCTTGTATATTGACAGTTCTTCTTAGAACAGGATTTTGTGTTTCACCAGCTGGAAAGATTTTAATCATATATCTTCCGCTTCTTACCCGGAGATAATCTGTAAGATTTTTAAAGGGCAGATTTGAGGCTATTTTGATATTATCTGCATAGACGTCAACCGCAGGAGCATCTGGTACTGCATGAAGTATCCTTATATAAGAGTAAGGATTAAAAAAAGAAAAATCCATTTTACAACCTCCTCATTTGATATTCTTTATATTTTTTTAGTTTATATATTATATTGCAAGAAATGAGTAGATGTTAATTTTTCCATGGTATTAATTTATATTTATTTCAATTTTGTTTTTAAGTAAATATATTTGATTATATATATTTATATTTAATTTTTTTCCTTTTTTGAGATTAATAATAATAGTTGAGGTATTAATAGATATTAGGAGAAGACGTTTTCTAAATTTGATTTTAAAAGAGTAAGATTTCCAATTATCGGGTAAATATGGAGAAAAACTCAATATATTATCCTTTGTTTTCATACCGGCGAATCCTTTAGTTATAGCCAGCCAACTTCCTCCCATACTTGTGATATGCAGGCCATCTTCAGTATCTTTATTATAATTTTCTAAATCCAGGCGAGCTGATTGCAAATAATATTTATAGGCTTTATGATAGCATGCAATCTCAGATGCAATTATTGAATGGATAGAAGGTGATAGAGAGGATTCATGTACAGTCAATTTTTCATAGTAGTCAAAGTTTTTTCTTTTTGTTTCTTTACTATATTTATCTCCCAAAAAATATAGTCCCTGTAGTACATCTGCCTGTTTAATATAAGGGGAACGGAGTATTTTATCCCAGGACCAATTTTTATGTAGAGGAAGCTCCTTATCGGAAAGAGAGTCTGTGCTTATTATTTTTTTATCTGTAAAACCATCCTGTTGTGCAAAAAGATCTGGTTCTTTTATCATAGGGTAATACATTTTTTCTTTTATTTCCTGCCATTTATTGAGTTCGCTTACCTGGATATTAATTTTATTAAATATTTTAGAATGATAAAGAGGATAATGTTTTTTAATATATTTATTTACTTTCAATGTGTATTCAAGTGTCCAGGATACCATTCTATTTGTATACCAATTATTGTTTACATTATTTTCATATTCATTGGGACCAGTTACGCCAAGTATCATATATTTATCTTTTGCAGATTGATATTGTACACGGTCAGCCCAGAATCTTGCTATTTCCAGAAGGACCTTAAAACCATATTCAAGCAAATACTTTTTATCCTCTGTGTATTTAACATAATCATAGATAGCATAAGCAATAGCTGCATTACGATGGATTTCTTCAAAGGTGATTTCCCATTCATTATGACATTCTTCACCATTCATAGTAACCATTGGATAGAGTGCGCCTTTTAAACCAAGTTTACTAGCATTTTCCCGGGCCTTTTCAAGATGTTTATATCTATATAACAAGAGATTTCTGGCAACATTTTTTTCACCAATAAGCAGATAAAAGGGGAGGCAAAATGCCTCTGTATCCCAGTAGGTAGTCCCACCATATTTTTCACCACTTAAACCCTTGGGGCTAATATTTAGTTCAGGATCAAAACCAGTATAGCTTTGGTATAGTTGAAAAATATTAAACCTTATTCCCTGTTGGGCTGCTACATCACCATCAATTTTGATATCACTTATTTGCCAGATATCTTGCCATGTATTGTTATTATCCTGTAAAAGACTATTAAAACCACGCTGGTAGGCATAATTAACTTTCCGTAGAGCTTCTTTATTTAAATTTTTATCCTTATAATTTTTCTTTCTCAGTACAGATATGTATTTTGTAATTATCAGGCTTTTATTTTTTTTAACTTTGAATATTAATTTATTATCAATATATTTTTTTTCTTTATTTATAATAAGTTTATCTGCTTCAATATTCGATGAATATTTCATTGCTGTAGAGACTTGAAAATCTGTATATTTTGTTTTCATATGGAGATAACCCTGATATTTTTCAATATCTTTTTCAATTTCATCCCAGTAACTTTCTTTAGTATAGGATTCAGTATTAATAACATTACCATCT
>CAZOON010000017.1:9220-11905 GCA_964581445.1 uncultured Halanaerobiales bacterium
TATAATTTCAAGTTTAATATCGTTTTTCTGTGTATTGATTTTGTATTTTATCACAGCTAGTTCTTTTTCTGACATACTTAAAAATCTCTCTGTAGATATTTCAACTATTTTATTATATTTAGTTTCTATGGTGAAATTTCTTTTCAATAAACCATTTTGCATGTTTAAGATTCTTTTATATTTCTTTAATTTAATTTTAGCCAGGTCAAGTTCCTCACCATCAATTTTTATATTAATACCAATAAAATTAGCAATATTAACTATCCGGGCATAATAATTGGGATAACCAATTTTCCACCAGCCAACTCTGTTTTTATCAGGGTAGTAAACACCTGCTAAATAGCTACCAGCCAGGGAATCAGAACTATAATTTTCTTCAAAATTCCCCCTTATACCCATATATGAATTACCCTGACTCATAATACTTTCCAGTATACGTTTTTTCCCTGGATTAAAATTATTTTCTATTATTGACCATTCATCAAGACAGATATATTTATTCATTAAAGGCAAATCATCCTTTTTTGTTTATTAAATATATCTTGGGTTATCTGGATAATAAATATTCTAAGTAAAAAATTTAATTCTTAAAAAATATTTTATTTGTAGGGGAGACCAGTCAATTCTTCACATATTATTCTTACCTTATCTTTTACATCTTTTTTCTTGCCTCCTGCTTTTATTCTATTAATTTCTTGAATAAGAATCTTATGTTTTTCAGGGGTGATTTTAAATTTTGAGGCAAAAAATAGGCCGATAATAATTAAAGATAGTGGTATCAGGATAAATATAAGCCTTAATTTAAAAAGGGTATCGGTACTCTGAGTCTGATTGGGTATATAATGTATCAATGATAATAATAGACCAGTTATCCAGAGGGCAATTGCCTGAGCTAATTTGCGAATAAGTGTCATAAGTCCTGAGTAAATTCCTGTTCGTTTTTCTTTGCTTATTAATTCATCTATATCTGCTATTGAAGGTAAAACTGCCCAGGGGACCATAACCCCGGCTGAAAGTCCTATTCCCATAAAAATACTTATTATTATTATTGATAATATTGAGGAAGAAGGACTCAATAAAAATGAAAAAATCATAGCAGATCCCCAGATTGACAAACCAATTCTATAGGCCTTGCCTTTTCCATATTTGTTACTAATTTTCATATATATAGGTAGCATTATTATCTGGCTTAAAAGGAGGGCAAGCATGGTATAGGGGAATAAGTTTTCTTTTTGTAGATAATAATTAAGGAAATATATAAATAAGGCCATGAGGAAGTCCATGGCTACATATGCTGAAAGGTACATGCCAATATGAATCCTAAATGATTTGTTGGCAAAAACTGTTTTGAAAGAATTTAAATTTAATCGTTTACTTTTATTTAGATTTTTATAAGGTAATTCCCAGGTTCCCTTAAAAACAATTATCCAGGGCAGGGCATATAAAATTGCAAATATTATACTCATGATAAAATAACCCTGTTTTTCAATGGGGAATTGATTTATAATTATTTTTGGTAAGACACCTGCCAGGAGTGCTGAAAATTGCGAGAATAACATTCTAGATGTAGAAAGTTTGGTCCTTGTCTTATAATTTTCACTTATTTCTGCATTTAATGCTGAATAAGGAACCATGACCATAGTAAAAACCGTGGAAAAAAATATATATGCAAAAAGATAATAATAAAATAAAAGCCTATTTGAGGAAAAATTAACAGGTGCCCAGAGAAGTATGAAACTTATTGCAATAGGTATAATAGCAATTAAAAAATATATCCTTCTTCTGCCATATTTAGTTTTAGTATGGTCACTTAAATAACCCATGATAGGATCAGAAATTGCATCCCAGCTTTTCCCAATGATTAATATAAGTCCAGCCCGGGCAGGGCTAAGACCTACAATATCAGTTAAAAAGATAAGAAAAAGGGTGCCAATAATTAAAAATGCACCACCACCATAAAGATCTCCAAGGCCATATGCTATTATGTTTTTGTATCTTACTTTTTTATTATTCACGCCTCTATACCCCCTCATGATTGTTGAAATATAAAATATTGTATTCTATATAATTATATACAATAGATGAAATAAAATAAATACTTTTAGCTGAAATATGCAGGATTATGATTTAATTTATAGAATTTTTAAATACCTACATAAGATATTTTTTTAAGTAAAGGTGAAAAAAATGAAAAAACCCGCATTATTATTTAATATGAGCAGATTATTGGGTAA
Organism: uncultured Halanaerobiales bacterium; assembly: GCA_964581445.1. Classification (GTDB taxonomy): domain Bacteria; phylum Bacillota; class Halanaerobiia; order Halanaerobiales; family CAZOON01; genus CAZOON01. The sequence goes on from CAZOON010000017.1 coordinate 11,455, forward strand.
GGGATTATTTAATACACTTTTTAATCTTAAAGTTGAGGGAAGAGAAAACATCCCTCTTGATAGAAAATATATTTTAATATCCAATCATTTAAATTGGAGTGATCCATTTTATCTTTATATAATCTTTCCAGCAAATCCCAGATTAATATTTGTTGCTGAATATGAAGGTATTTATGATAATATATATAAAAAGAAGTTTATTGATCTTATGGGAAAACCAATTTTACCTATAGATAGGGATGACCCGGTTTCACGAATTAGTGCTTTAAAATCAATGTATAAAATAGTAAAAAGTGGTGAAATACTTGCTATTTTCTTTATCATTATTTTCCAAGAAACGGGTCCGAGTTTATTACTCTCCATTTGAAATTTTGATTTATCTTTTTGGGATAAATCTGGATTTTTCTCTAATTCTCTTAGTCTGATAATTAATTGCTTTAATAGATTTAAT
>CAZOON010000018.1:0-11750 GCA_964581445.1 uncultured Halanaerobiales bacterium
ATCCATTTATTAAAAAATCCCATCTCTTCATCTGCTTCATTTAATGCATATTCAAAAAGAAAATTAATGAATTCTTCAATAACCTGCATCATTTCATTTAGATTACAAAAGGCCATCTCTGGCTCTATCATCCAGAATTCAGAAGCATGTCTGGATGTATTTGAATTTTCTGCCCTGAATGTGGGACCAAAAGTATAGACATCCCCAAGGGCAGTAGCCAGCAACTCTGCTTCCAGTTGTCCACTTACAGTCAAATTAGCTTCCTCAGCAAAAAAATCGTTTTGATAATCAAAATTTCCATTATCGTCTTTCAAGACTTCTTCAGGAGAAAGTGTCGTTACCCTGAACATCTCACCTGCTCCCTCTGCATCACCGGTAGTAATAATCGGGGTATGAATATACTGAAATCCCCTGTCCTGATAAAACTTATGTATAGCATATGCCATCTTATTTCTGAAACGATTTACTACACCAAAGGTATTAGTCCTGGCCCGTAAGTGTGCAATATCTCGTAAAAATTCAAAACTATGTTTCTTTTTTTGAAGTAAATAATCATCTGGAGCTTCACCAATTAAATCAATTTCTTCTGCTTTCATTTCTATATTCTGTTCTCTACCTTCAATTTCATCTAAATATCCTTTTATCCTTATACTGGCACCTGTATTGATATCTTCCAGTGGGAAATCATCAGGCTTTAAAATCACTATCTGTAAATTTTTTAAACTACTACCATCATTTAATTCCAAAAAAGCAATATTTTTTGATACCCTTTTTGTCCTGACCCAGCCTAATACAACAACATCTTTTAAAGAATCCATTTCCTTATTTAATATGTCTTTTACCTTAATACGATTAAAATAATTCAAAAATAAAACCTCCTTATTTATCTTAATTATTATACATATCTTCCCAGGCTGTATAATATATATTATAATCTTTTTCACTATATAATACCATAATTACTTCTTTTATTATATCGTCAATTTCAATATAGCTTAATATGGATTGCAGAGCTATCATGGCTGCTCGTTCTTTAGGAAATCTATAAGCACCTGTACTAATAGATGGAAAAGAAAGAGATTTTATATTGTTTTTACTGGCCAGTCTTAAACTATTAATATAGGAATTGGCCAGAATCTCATCCTCATTATTATTTCCACCCCTCCAAATTGGTCCCACTGTGTGAATAACATAATCTGATTGCAGTTTACCAGCAGTTGTTAATACGGAATTACCTGCTGGAAGTTTCCCCTGTTTTTTACGTATTATTTTACATTCCTTTAATATTTCAGGACCCCCAGCACTATGAATTGCCCCATCAACTCCACCACCACCCATTAAAGAAGAATTTGCAGCATTTACTATGGCTTGAGTACTTTGTTTAGTAATATCTGCAATTATTAACTTGAAAAGTGTACCAGAAATCTTTTTCTCTAGCACTTTTATCATCTCCCCGTTTATACATATTCTGTATCCGGGGGCTCAAATCCTTTTAATTTTTTTCTAGCAATATGTAAAAAATATATAATGAAAAAGTAGCCAGTAACATAATAAAAAATGAGCTTAACCAGATATTTCTAAGAGAAAAGTTAAAAGTAAAAAAAACGGTATTGTATTAATATAATAAATCATGCCAAATCCAATACTAAATAAAAAACCTGCAAATATTTCATTCATTTGAAGTGGTAAGCCAAAAGAATTCCGGGCATAAACCAGACGAAAAAACAATAAAACAAAACTCAAAAAAAACAAGGGATATGTCCTGTCAATCCTCTTTTATAATTCCAGTAATATTCATTTTTTCCCTTTCAACAATTTTTGTGCTCCAATCACTTATTTTCAACCAGAGTATACCGATAATTGCCCCAGCAACATTTGCTACAGCAATTGCCCACCATAAACCACTTTGCTCCCATTTAAATGTAATTGCAAAAATATAGCCCAAAACAACTCTAAAAACCCATTGTGAAAAAGTACTTATTACCATTGGTGGTATAGTCCTTCCTGCACCTTTAAAAACACCATTACCAACATTCATAATACCTATGAAACCAAATGTTAGAGCTACTATTCTCAAATAATCACTACCATATTTTAAAACCTCAGGTGCTTTATTGAAAACACTTATGACCATTTCAGGCTTTAAGATTATAATAATTCCAATTATTGTAAGAGTAATAAATGTGCTTACCATACTTAATACGGCTGTTTTTTCTGCCCTTGCTTTTTCCCCGGCACCTATATTTTGACCAACCATGGTTGTAGCAGCAGCTGCCATACCAAATGCTAAAATTACAGGGACACTGATAATTCTATTAACAATACCATAGGCAGCTAAAACCATAGTTCCAAATGAGGTTACCAGTGTTGTCATAAATAACTGACCCAGGGCAATCATTGACTGTTCAACAGATGACGGCAGTCCAATCTTAATTATTAACTTTATAATCTTAAAATCAAGCTTCATATTATCTAATTTCAGTTGCAGTCCTTTTGTTCCTTTTATCAGGATATAAAGGGCAAAAATAGCAACTACAGCTCTGGAAAATACTGTAGCCACTGCAGCGCCCTGAACTCCCAATTCAGGAAAAAAAGCTATTCCAAATATCAACAATGGATCCAGTATCATATTTAAAATTACTGAAGAAAACATCATTATGGCCGGGGTTATAGTATCCCCTATGCCTCTCAGAATAGAAGAAAATATAAAAAATCCAAACATAAAAGGCATCCCGGCAAAAATAATCCTTATATACCCTGCAGCTTCATTTATCAATATAGGTTCAGCTCCCATCAGGGTAATTAACTTTTTAGAAAAAATTATACCTATAATTGCAATTAAAATTGAAACAGCTCCTACAAAACTAAACAATTGTCCCATAACCTTATTAATTTCCTCACTCCTGCCTGCCCCTTTAAATTGAGCAATAATAGCAGTCCCGGCAATTGTTAAACCTGCAGCAATGGCAATCATTAGAAACAATATGGGAAAACTGATAGAGATGGCAGCTACCGCATTTGCTCCAATTCTTCCCACCCAAAGTGTATCAACCAGGTTATATAAAGTCTGCATTAATTGACTGATCATAATTGGCCAGGCCAATCTCATTAAAGATTTAAATATTGGTCCTTTTACAATATATTCTAAATTATCATCTCTCCTTTTAAACATTTTATAAGTCAACTCCTAATGTATCCGGCAGATTTTTCCCCAGATTTCTAATTATTATTTTCAAATTTTTTATTAGATCATTAATATCTTTTTCACTTAAACCACTCTTCATTAATTCCTCTGATGACCTTAGAATATCTAAAAAAATTGATTTAAATTCTTTGCCTTTCTCAGTTAAAAATATTTTATATTGTCTTCTATCTTCAAGATCTATTTCTTTTTTTACAAAACCTTTTTCTTCCAGGGTTTTAATGGCCCTGACTGCAGCCGCTTTATCAAAATTATAAAAATCACATAAATCCTGCTGAGAAACCCCTTCCTTATGATAAAGTGCTATCAAATAGGGAAACTGTCCTCTAGCAATATCATGCTTTTCCAGTTTTCTATCAAGATATGAGTTTAAGGCCCTGGAGCTAATGGAAAGATATTTTCCCAGTGACTCATGTTTAAAAATACCCATTGTCTTTTAGCATCCTTTCTATTAAATAATATTAAATAATAAGGCAAAATAATTTTATATGATAATAGTTGATTAGTCAACTAATTTTATCTACTTATAATAAATTTAAATTTTCAAAATTGTTTCAGCTAATCTTTGGGATTACCTTTCTCATCTGTATTCCAGGATTGATTTTGAAAGGCCAGAAAATAAGAAATCCATTTATTTTCTTCTAAAAAATGAATAAAAAAACATCCATCATGATATATTTGATTTTCATCATAATGAGATCCTCTATTACCCTGATTCATATGAATATTATGCATTCCTTTAACATCATGATGAAAACAAGTCCCAAATAAATATAAAATTACTTTTTCATTATTAACTGCTATTTTCATATACCTATCAATTAATCCTTTTAAATCACTTTCTCCCTTGACATCATAATCTATGACTCTCATTTTATTTATATCAAATAGCCCACCACGTATATAGTCAATAGCAATACCCCTATTTATATTATCTTCATAATTAATTTCATGAAACCCTTCTTCAAATTTTAAAAGTTCATTTATAATATCATTCCTGAAATCTTCATCAACAAAGTACAGAATCCTGGGCATTTTTTTGTCAAGTGATCTACAATTTATTGACACATTATAAGTTTCCTCATTTGTATTTATTATTAAGTTATAATGTGGGCTTTTATCAAAGCCAGGATCAGCAGCTATTTTTTTTACTTTCCCAACTAAAACTCCATATTTAGGTACAGACATCTTTTCCCTCCAATTTATTTGCTGTTTAACTCTTTGAATTTATTTTACTCAATTATTTTTTTTTTATTTTAATAGAAAAACATTAAAGCCCTGTATCATTAATAAACAGGGCTTTAATGTTTTTCTAAGCTAGCTAATATTAATAATTTATTATTCGAAGATACTTCCATTAACAATTAATATATAACCATTTTCATCAATAGCTCACTATTACTCCTGATGTAAGTCATGATAAATATATACCAATTCCTTATCAAACAGCGCCCTTTTAAGTTGAATGGCCATTGACCTTACTTTTTCTAATATCTCCTTTGCCTCTTCTTCATTTAATAATATACCATATTCTTTAAATTTATTAATTATTGTGCTTCGTCCTGAATGTTTTCCAATCATAATTTGTCTCTCCAACCCTACTTCTTCAGGTGTGAAAATTTCGTAGGTATTAGCATTTTTTAATACTCCATCAGTATGTATACCTGATTCATGAGCAAACATATTAGTTCCAACTATAGCTTTCCAGACAGGTACAGGCCTATTTGAAGCACGGGCAACATATTCAGAAACATCCCTGAACATATTTGTCTTAAAATTAAGATCAATATTATATAAATATTTTAAAGCCATAATTACTTCTTCTAGCGCTGCATTACCTGCCCTTTCTCCTAAGCCATTTACAGTCACTCCAACATAATTTGCTCCTGCTTTAACACCAGCAAGGGCATTTGCCACAGCAAGTCCAAAATCATTGTGTGTATGCATTTCTACATCAATTCCAACCTCATCTTTGATAAGTTTTATGTCTTCAAAAATATTAAATGGCTCCATATTCCCAACTGTATCACAATAACGAACTCTGTCAGCACCTGCCTGATAAGCCTCATTAACAAATTTTAATAAAAAATCTTTTTCAGTCCTGGAAGAATCTTCAGCATTTACTGAAACATATAGATTATGCTTTTTTGCAAACTCTGTTGCAGCAACCATGTTTTTTAATACCCATTGTTTATTCCTTTTTAATTTATGCTCAATATGAATATCTGAAGTAGAAATAGATATTGCCACAGCATCTACTCCACAGTCTAAAGATTCTTTCACATCAGAAATCAGAGCCCTATTCCAGGCCATGACACTTAGGCCAAGATTAGCCTTCACAATACTTTTGATAGATTTTTTTTCATCCCCACCCATAACAGGTATACCAACTTCTAATTGGTCCACACCTAACTCAGCAAGTAATTTTGCTATCCTTAGTTTTTCTTCATTTGCAAAAACTACACCAGCAGTCTGTTCCCCATCCCTTAGTGTTGTATCAACAATATTTATTTTTTTCATATTACCACCATCCTGTTTATAATAATTCTTTAATTTGTATTTTTATACATAATATTTATAAAAAAACGACTCTAATGAGCCGTAAAAAATCATTTTACCTGCTCATCCTGGCTCATATTTGAAAGGTCAAAAGCTCGATGTAATATTTTTACTGCTTTATCTACCTCTGCTTCCTTTATTAAACATGAAATTTTTATATCAGAAGTAGTAATCATCTGGATATTAATACCAGCTGCCCCAAGTGAACTAAACATTTTTGCCGCTATACCTGGAGAAGATATCATTCCAGCACCAACAATAGAAATTTTTGCAACGTTTTTGTCACTTTCTACACTCTTTGCACCCAGTTCTTTAGCAATAGAATTAATTGATTTTTTCCCTTTAATAAAATCCTCTTTATTAATAGTAAAGGTAATATCATTTAAACTATTATACTGTAAATTTTGAATAATCATATCAATATTAATATGTTTTTCTGCCAGTTTACTAAATAATTTACCTGCTATTCCAGGTTTATCAGGTACTTTTTGAACTGTTATTTTCACTTCATTATTATCACATGTTACACCAGATACATTTAATTTCATTTCCAACTCATCCACCCCCTTAACAATTGTACCAGATTTATAATTAAAGCTTGAGGCAATATATAATTTAATATTATAAATTTTGGCCAGCTCGACTGCTCTGGGATGTAAAACCTTTGCACCTAGATTTGCCAATTCCAGCATTTCTTCATAAGAAATGAAATCCAACTTACTCGCATCTGGTATTAAACGAGGATCAGCAGTATAAATACCTTCAACATCAGAGTATATTTCACATCTACTAGCTTTTAATGCAACAGATAAGGCTACAGTTGTTGTATCAGATCCTCCTCGGCCAAGGGTAGTAAAATCATCTTTTGAATTTACTCCCTGGAATCCAGCAACAACAACTATTTTCCTATTCTTCAATTCTGAAACTATTCTGGAATTATCAATACCAGTAATTTTTGCGCTATTGTGTATATTATTTGTCCTGATTTTAACCTGACTCCCGGTTAAAGAAATAGAAGGATAACCCTCTTCCATTATAGCCATACTTAATAGGGCTATTGAAACCTGTTCTCCAGTGGTTAAAAGCATATCTGCTTCACGAGGATTTGGCCTTTTAGTAATACCACTCATCAATTTGATAAGTTCATCAGTACTATTTCCCATAGCGGAAACAACAACTACTACGTTCTTTCCCTTTTTATATTCTTTGATAACTCTCCTTGCAACATTTTTTATTCTATCAATTGTTGCAACAGAACTACCACCATATTTTTGAACAACTATATCCATTATTAATCTACCTCACAGATATTATTTATAATCTAATCTTTTAAGAACCGCATTAATACTGGCTTTTGAAATTACTGGTTTTTTAAATATATCAACAGCAGTATCTGGATCTTTTAAACCATGCCCGGTTAAAACAGTAACAATTTTAATACCAGTTTTTATTTCTTTTTCTCTTAACATTTTTTTAATTCCAGCAAGAGATGCTGCAGAAGCAGGTTCACAAAATATGCCTTCATTTGAAGCAATTTCTCTGTAGGTCTCTATAATTTCTTCATCACTTACATAGTTTATTAAACCATCTGATTCTTCAGCAGCCTTAACCGCCTTTTCCCAACTTGCAGGATTACCTATTCTTATTGCTGTAGCAATTGTTTCGGGATTTTTAATAATTTTATTTTTAGCAATGGCTGCTGCACCTTCTGCTTCAAATCCATACATTGCCGGAAGCTTACTAATTTTACCATCATCCTTATATTCCTTAAATCCCTTCCAGTAGGCTGTTATATTTCCTGCATTCCCAACTGGTATAGCTAAAATATCAGGCACATCTCCCAATTGCTCACAGACTTCAAAAGCAGCACTTTTTTGTCCTTCTATCCGATAAGGATTAAGAGAATTAACAAGTGTTACAGGATAATTATCCGTAATTTCTTTAACTATTTCCAGGGCCTTATCAAAATTACCATCTATTGGTATAACTTCTGCTCCATGCATTAAAGCCTGGGATAGTTTACCAAATGCAATTTTCCCTTCAGGAATAACAACATAAGATTTTAAAGCACTTTTTGCACCATAAGCAGCTGCAGCTGCAGATGTGTTTCCCGTAGAAGCACACATTATTGCTTTTGAACCATCCTCTACAGCCTTTGTTACAGCAAGGGTCATTCCGCGATCTTTAAAAGAACCTGTAGGATTTGCACCATCATATTTTAAATATAATTCAATGTCCAGCATGTTACTAATATTTTCTGCAAAAATCAATGGAGTATTTCCTTCTAAAAGAGTTACAGCTTTAGTTTCATCTTTTAACGGCATATACTTGCGATAATAATCAATTATTCCTGGCCAATTCATGAAATTAATTCCTCCTCAACCCTGATTATATTATTTATTTTAATAAGATCTTCCAAATTTTTTAGTTCAATAATAGATTTTTGAATATTTACTTCTCGTATTGGATGAGTTATTAAAACTAAAGGAACTACAGGTGTTAATCTATTTTTTTGAATAACAGATGCGAGACTAACATTATTATTACCCAGTATACCAGTTACTCTGGACATAACGCCTGGTTTATCCCTTACCTCTAATCTCATATAAAATGAATTATAAACCTCTTTAATATTAAGCAAAGGAATATTATAAAATAAGGTATCTCTATCTTCTGGTCTTTGATTTGAAGATATATCCCTGGCAAGCTGAATTATATCAGATACAACAGCACTTCCAGTTGGAAGCTTGCCCGCCCCTTTACCATAAGACATTACATCACCAACCGCGTCACCTTGAATATATATTGCATTATAGGATTCATTAACTAATGCTAAAGGATGTTCAGCAGGAATAAATGATGGGTGAACTCTAATATCAAGCCCTGCATCACTTCTTTTTGCAATTGCCAATAATTTTATTACATAATTTAATTCTTTAGCCATTTTTATATCATTAAGTTTTATATTTCTAATACCTTCGATATAAAAACTGTTAATGTTTACAGGGCTTTCATATGCAATGGAAGCAAGAATAGCGATTTTAAAAGCCGCATCATAACCATCAATATCAGAAGATGGTTCACTCTCAGCATAACCTAAATCCTGAGCTTCTTTAAGAGCATTTTCATAATTCATACCTTTTTGTGTCATTTTACTCAAAATATAATTGGTAGTTCCATTTAAAATTCCACTTATCTCAGTAATCTTATTTGCAGCCAGAGACTCTTTTAAAGGATTAATAATTGGTATCCCTCCAGCTACACTGCCTTCATAATTAATCTGCACATTATTTTTTCTTGCTAATTTAAGTATATTAAGTCCATGTTTTGCCATCACAAGTTTATTTGCAGTATCCACACTTTTACCCTTAATTAGTGATTTCTCTATATATTCTTTCGCTGGCTCTTCTCCACCAATCAATTCTACAATCATATCAATTTCTGGATTATCAATTAATTCATTTATATCAGTTGTAAGCAAGTTATCTTTAAGTTTTAAATCTCTTTTTTTATTTTTATTTTTAATAAGTATTTTTTCTATTAATAATTCATCACCAATACGCTTATTAATACTTGAGCCATTTTTTTCTAATATTTCTACTACACCACTGGCTACTGTTCCCAGGCCCAATATTCCAATTTTTATCATCATTTTTCACCTTCTCTATTTCTCAAATTTTATTAATAACAGTACCATCATTATCTACTTTTGTAATAATATAGGTACAATCTATATCATATTTCTTGAATTTATCTGCCATTTTCATAGCAATCTTTTTTTCATTTTCAAGTGCAAAAGTAATTATTGTTGGACCTGCACCACTCAGTGCTATCCCAAGAGCACCAGCATCATAGCCAGTTTTTAAAACTTCATCAAATCCAGGTATAAGTTTAGATCTATAATCCTGATGTAATCTATCCTCCATAGCTACTTTTAATAAATCCCAATCCGAATCATAAAATATACTTGTTAAAAGAGCAGTCCTGCTGATATTAAATATTGCATCAGAAAACATTATTTTTTCTGGTAGTAATTCTCGTAATTTTGCTGTGCTTAATTTAAAATCAGGAATTATCATTATTATTTTTAATTCTTCAGAAACCCTGACCTTTTTATATTTTAACTGTCCATTTGACAATATATTAATAACCATGCCACCAGTAAAAGCAGGTACAATATTATCTGGATGTCCTTCTATATCAATGGCAAGATTTAACAAATTATCTTTGTCATATATATTATCAAGTAAAATATTGGCTCCAATTAGTCCTCCTAAAATTGCTGTAGCGCTGCTACCCATACCTCTGGCAAAAGGAATATTAACTTCTGCACTTATTTCTACTGCAGGTAAATCCTGATTATTCATTTCAAATACCGTTCTAAATACTGTATATATTAAATTTTCTTCCCGGGGAATATGAATAAAATCCCCGTTTTGATCAATTAAATTTATCTTAAAATGAGGATTTTCCTTATAAATAAATTTATTTGATATATTTAAAGCAAGTCCCAGACTATCAAATCCAGGACCTAAATTTGCTGATGTGGCCGGTATTTTTATCTCAAACATATATAATATCCCTTCAAATAAAAATTATTTAATGTATATTCTATCACTTATTTGTATAAAAAACAAGAAATCCATTATAAATAAAATATTTTAAAAATTTGCAATTAATAGTAATTTATTTTATTCAAGTGCCTGTTCTAAATCTTTAATAATATCTGTATAATCTTCAAGTCCAATAGATAATCTTATTAAATATTTGGATAATCCTATTTCTCTCAATTTTTCTTCTGTATAATCTCTGTGTGTCATGGCAAAAGGATATTCTATAAGGGTCTCAACATCACCCAGACTAACAGCAATCTTTATCATGTTTAATGAATTAATAAAATTTATTGCCTCATCTTTACTACCATTATAATCAAAACTAATAATTGCACCATAACCACTCATTTGTTTTTGGGCAAGTTCGTGATAAACGTCATTTTCAAGACCGGGATATCTAATGTTATTAACGCGTTTATGTTTATTAAGAAAACTGGCAACATTAATTGCATTTTTCTCATGCTCCTTCATCCTTATTTTTAAAGTTTTTATTCCACGCAAAATTAGCCAGGCATTAAATGGACTTAAAACTCCACCAAATTCAGTCATATAATTAAATTTCAATTTATGTATATAATCTTCATCCTTAGAAACAACAACTCCTCCAAGAACATCACCATGTCCACTTAAATATTTAGTAGCACTATGCACTACTATATCAGCACCCAGTTGGAGCGGTCTTTGAAAAAAAGGTGTAGCAAAAGTATTATCAACAACGATTTTAATATTATTACTATGAGTAAGTTTACTTATTTTTTTAATATCTATTAATCCAAGATCTGGATTAGAAGGAGTCTCAAAATATATAAGCTTTGTCTTTCCCGTTATTTCTTTTTCTATTTTATCAAAATTTCTTAAGTCAATAAATTTTGTATCTATCCCATAGTCAGGTAGAATTTTATTAATAACATTATAAGAAGAGCCATATAATACTGGATGTGCAATCAAGGCATCTCCTGGTTTTAATAAAGAAAATAAAGTAGTACTTATAGCTGCCATTCCCGATGAAAAAGCGACACTATCAGCACCTTTTTCCAGAAGAGTCATTATCTCTTCTAGTCTTATTAAACCCGGATTGTTTCCCCTGGTATAAACATAATCATCACTGGCAAAAGAAAAGGCTCTTTCTGCATCTTCTATTTTGTCAAAAGTAAAAGTTGAAGTCATATATATAGGGTCATTTAAACTATTATCAGGATTAGTCTTTTTATCTTCACCATGGATGGCTAATGTTGTAAATTTTTTCATTATTACACCCCTTTTAATTATACTTTTTGTTATTATATCATATATTTTATTAATACAAAATTTTAAAAAACCTGTAGTCATAAACTACAGGTTTTTATATATTAATATTTAATAATTAATGTGATTCT
>CAZOON010000019.1:0-11492 GCA_964581445.1 uncultured Halanaerobiales bacterium
AAGATAAATTAAAAAACATGGGAATAAGGTTCACAAAACAGAGAGCGGCGATTATTAAGGTTTTAATAGGAGCAGGATCTCCGCTTTCAGCAGGAAATATTTATGCAAGATTAGAAAAATTGCAACCTAAGCTTAAATTATCAACAGTTTATCGCAATCTAAATCTTTTTGTTGAAGAGAATATTGTTAGACAGTTAAATTTTAAAAACATAGATAATTTATATGAATTACTTGACGGTAATCATCACCAACATCTGATATGTATTAAATGTGGTAAAATTATGGCCATAAAATGTCCCCTTAAAGAATATGAAAAAAAATTAAGTGAGGAAACAAATTACAAAATTATTGAGCATAATATGGAGATGTATGGTATTTGTCCTGAATGTAGAAAAAAGGAAGACTCTTAATCTATCTGGAGGAAGATATGAAATATTATAAAGAACTCTTAAAATATTTTAAGCCATATAAATGGATTTTTCTGGCAGTTTCAGTAATGGTGATTTTTTCTGTTTTGCTTGGACTGACCCCGCCCTGGATAACAAGATATATTATTGATAATATAATTGTAGCAAAAAAAGTTAATCTTTTGGGACCAGCTGTGTTAATTATGATTTTTCTTTCTTTATTACAGGGTATATTTGATTTTTTTAACCGCTACCTTATGGAATTTATGGGGCAGAATATTATTCACGATTTAAGAACAGCATTATACAGACATTTGAATTCTCTCTCTTTTTCCTTTTATGATAAAAGTGAATTAGGGGATATTATGTCCAGGCTTACAGCAGACGCAGATTCATTAAAAAGTTTTTTGGGTTTTGGAAGTATTAGTATTTTTTCAAATTTGATGACTCTATTGGGTATTTTGATAATTATGTTTATCTGGAATTTTAAATTAACACTGATATTTTTAATTATTTTACCATTAATAGTTCATGCAATGAATAAATATGCGAAAGATGTGAGACCTGTTTTTGCAAAAGCCAGAAAAAATCTGGGTTCTTTAACCTCAGGTCTGAGAAATAAAATTTTGGGAATAGAAGTTATTAAAATTTTTGGACAGGAAAATAGAGAAATAGAGGAATTTAGAAAGCTTAATCAGGACTATTTTAATTTAAATGTTCAGGGCAGTAAAATTACTGCATTATGGATGCCTTATATAGATTTTATAGTAGGAGTTGGTATTACAGCTGTAATCTGGATAGGTGGTCTAGAGGTAATTAATAATAATGTTAGTCTTGGAACTTTAATCGGTCTTCTGGCATATATGAGGATGATAGTAAGGCCTGTAAGGCAGACAGGGATGATGGTTAGTCTGGCTACAAGGGCTGATGCAGCAATAAACAGGATGTTTACTGTTCTTGATACTGAAATGAATATTAAGGAAAAAGAAAATGCTATTCCTCTGGAAGGAATAAAAGGAAAAATTAATTTTGAAAATGTGAATTTTACTTATAAAGAGGGAGAGCAGGTTTTATCTAATATTAATCTGGCAATAAATGCTGGAGAAACAGTGGCTTTAGTTGGGCCCAGTGGGGCCGGGAAATCTACTCTGGTGCAGTTAATCCCAAGATTTTATGACCTCGAGCAGGGAAGAGTATTAATTGATAATAAGGATGTCAGGGATTTACAAATAAATAGTTTGCGCAGTCAGATTGGAATATTGATGCAGGATATTTATTTTTTTAACGCATCTATAGCAGAAAATATTGCCTATGGTAAACCTGAGGCGTCAATTTCAGAGATAGTTGAAGCGGCCCACATAGCACAAATTGATGATTTTATTCAGTCATTACCAGAAGGTTATGGAAGTCTGGTGGGTGAGAGAGGAGTAAAATTATCTGGCGGACAAAAACAGCGAATCGCTCTGGCTCGAATTTTATTAACTGATCCCGGGATATTAATTATGGATGAACCAACATCTAATGTGGATGTAGAAACAGAAATTAAAATTAATAAGGCTTTAAATAATGTTACAATTGGAAGGACTACTTTAATTATTGCTCATAGATTATGGAGTATTGAAAATGCAGATAAGATTATTGTAATAGATGAAGGAAAAATTGTAGAAACTGGTACACATCGAGAATTATTAAATAAGGAAAACGGATTATACAGAAAAATGTATGAGGTAATTAAAAGAGATGAAAAAGGGGCAGGTGAAAAAGATGAGGGGCGGATTTAAACACAGGGTTAGTAATAAGGATAAAGATAAAGACTACCGGATAAAAGATATTGATATTGATATAATTAAAACTTTGCTTCATTATATAAAACCATATACTAAAAAATTGTTTTTTGCATTATTGGCCATGTTAACTGTAAGTGTTACTACCTTAATTGCCCCTTTTTTACTTAAGATTGCTATTGATGACTATATTGTTCCAGGTAATGAAAATGGTCTACTTGTAATTTCTATTGTAATAATAATAACATATACCGTTCTCTGGTTAAGTTCTTACTGGCAAAAATATCTTTCTGCCTTAATAGGCCAGGGGGTAATAAAGGATATCAGACAGAATTTAATGTCAAAATTGATGAATTTTCCTCTTGATTTTTATGCCCGGGAAAATACCGGAAATATTATGGCTAGACTTACACATGATGCAGAATCCTTATCTGAATTAGTATCATCAGGTATAGTTTTTTTACTTAATGATATTATAACCCTTACAGGAATAATAATTATAATGTTTTATTTAAATAGTAGACTGGCACTAATTACTATGCTTATTTTACCTTTTATTACAATTGGTATTACCTGGCTGGGAAATAAGATGAGAGATGCATATCAGGAAGTAAGAAGAAAAATGGCTGAATTAAATACTGATGTTGAAGAAAAAATTTCCGGGATAAAACTTGTTCAATCACTAAATCGAGAAGATAAAAATATTCAGCAATTTACAGAATTGAGCCAGAAGAATCTGAAGGCTAATTTAAAAGCAGTTGCCATATTTGCACTCTTTTTTCCTGCTATGAATCTTACAGGAGTACTTGGCACGGGTATTATACTCTGGGTGGGAGGTAAGGAACTTATTGCTGGCAACATGAGTCTTGGTGTTTTATCAGCATTTGCTGCTTATGTTTCGCGTTTTTTCTTTCCATTAAGAGAGTTGAGTCAGGTTTATAATACTTATCAGGCTGCTGCATCTGGTATGGAGAGGATAAAAGAATATTTGGATATTGATGTTGTAATTAAAGGTAAGAAAAATAATACTAAAGCTAATGAGTTTAAAGGTTTAATAAATATTAGTAATTTATCTTTTCGTTATCAGGAAAAACAGGATTATATATTAAAAGATATTAATTTAAACATTAATCCTGGTGAAATAATTGCTATTATTGGACCTTCCGGGGCAGGTAAAACAACATTAATTCGTTTAATTGCAGGACTTTATAATGCAAATAAAGGTGAGATTAGAATAGATTCTAATAATATTGAAGAAATACCTCGAAATATATTAAGAAATGAAATCATAATGGTGCCTCAAAATGTTTACCTTTTCCCGGGAACGATAGCTGAGAATATTGCCTATGGGAAAGCAAATTCTACAAGAGATGAAATTTTTGAAGCAGCTAAAAAGGCACAGGCTCATCAGTTTATTCAAAAATTATCTTTTGCTTATGACACGGAAATAGGAGAAGCTGGGGTTAGATTATCAGGTGGACAGAAACAACTTATATCCTTTGCCCGTGCTCTTTTGATTAATCCCAGAGTAATCATTCTTGATGAAGCTACATCAAGTGTTGATAACCTTACTGAAAAATTGATACAGGAAGCCATGGAAGAACTTTTTTTAGAAAAAACCGTAATAATGATTGCACATCGTTTTACAACACTAAAAAAAGCAAATAAAATTCTTGTAATGAATGAGGGAAGAATCGAAGATATGGGTGTTCACAGTGAATTAATGAATGAAAATAATATATATAAAAAGTTTCACAAAAGTCAAAAAGGGTATTAATAAATTTAATGTTATATTAATTTTATTAATACGTTCTTGACATATGATAATTTATGGTTCATAATGATACGTGTCAGGAATCACAATCATTTAAATAAAAGGCAATTTATGGTAACATACATAATGTAGTTACTTAATTAACAAAGGGGGATTTTAATTGAAAACTGATGTATTAGTTATAGGTGGTAGTGCAGCAGGAATTGTGGCAGGTGTAACAGCCAGGAAACATTATCCAGACAAAGATATTACTCTGGTCCGGAAGGAAGAAAAAGTGCTTATACCCTGTGGTATTCCTTATACTATGGAGACTGTTGATGGCCCGGAAGAGAACTTAATACCTGATGGTGCAGTAACTGGTAAAGACATTAATCTTATTATTGATGAAGTAGTTGATATTGACAGAGAAAACAAAAAAGTAGAATTAGATAATGGAGAAGATATTTTTTATGAAAAATTGCTTCTTGCAACAGGCTCAATTCCAATAGTTCCACCAATTAAAGGAGCAGACCTTTCTGGTGTATATTCTGTTAAAAAAGATTTTGATATGTTAAAGGAATTAAAATCAAAAATAGAAGATGCAAAAAATCTTGTTATTATAGGTGGAGGTTTTATTGGTATTGAGTTTGCTGATGAATGTCGTAAAAAAACTGATATGAATGTTACCATTGTAGAAATGATGGATAATATTCTTGCTTTAGTATGTGATTATGATTTTTGCCGTAAAGCAGAAGAAAGTTTGAAATCAAATGGTGTTGAAATATTTAAGGATTCAAGGGTTGTAGAAATACTCGGTGAAGATGAAGTAAGCGGTGTAAAATTAGCTAATGGTACTGAATTAACGGCAGATGTAGTTATTCTTGCTACTGGTGCAAAAGCAAATGTAAGTCTTGCTGAAAAAGCTGGACTTGATTTTGATAAAAGAAAAGGTATTTTAGTGGATAATTTTATGCGTACTAGTGATTCCGATATATTTGCCTGTGGTGATTGTGCAGAAAAACCTTCTTTTTTTGGAAATAACTTTGCGGCTGCAAGACTTGCTTCTATTGCAGGCACTGAAGGAAGGGTTGCCGGGGCCAATTTATTTGAATTGAGAAGAGAAAAAAAGGGTTCAGTTGGAATCTTTTCAACAATAATAGATGATCTTGCATTTGGTGTTGCAGGTTTAACTAAAAAACAGGCAGAGTCTGCTGATATTCCTGTAGTAACTGGAAGTGCAGTTTCAGTAAACCGTCATCCTGGTAAAATGCCTGGAGCAGCAGAACTGGGTATTGTTCTTGTGTTCAGGAAATATGATTGTATTCTTATCGGAGCTCAGGCTTATGGAGACCATTCAGTTGGTGAATTTATTAATATTCTGGGTCTTGCAATTGAGAAGAAAATGACTGCTGAAGATTTAGCTATTATGCAGGTTGGAACTCAACCAGCGTTAACGGCTTCTCCTGTTGCCTACCAGATTGTTAATGCTGCTGAAGATGCTGTATCAAAATTAAGGTAAATAAAATAATAAATAAACATAAAATATAAGACCAGTCTTTTGCTTTCAGGCAGGAGACTGGTCTTAATTATGTGAAATATATTATAATGAACATATGCTTGGTACTAATTAAAATTATGTGAAATAAATAACTATATATTATTATTTTGTTTGACATAGCAAAAGAAGATTAGTATAATAATTATATGATAATGATATTCATTATTGAAAGGAGAAGTAGTTAATGAATAATAAGCATGTAGAAGATAATAAAAAAGAAGAGATGGTGCAATGTCCATTATGTGGATATAAATTTTTGGAGTCTGAGTCTACTGCTGCCTGTGCTAGCTGTCCATTAAACAAAAAGAGTTGTGGAAATGTTAAATGCCCAAATTGTGGATATGATTTTCCTGTACCTCATGAGACTAAGATAGAAAAGTTTTTTAAAAAACATTTTGGACGTTCAAAATAATTAATATTAATTCTTCTCCATCTTCAGTCATTTTTACTAACTTAACTTTACCCTTTTTTATTAAATATAATCCCTGTCCTTTTTCACCTTCAAAAAATATAACTTCATCTTTTTTAAAATGTTTTTTATAATATATGTCCTGCAAATTTTCTATTTCATTTATATTGAGGTCTGAATGTCTACTCTTCAATGTAAACACCTCTCTTTAAAAGTATTATATAATATGAATTAAAATCAAGCAATTTATTATTGACATATGCTCAAAACTTTGCTATAATTTATTTAGAAATAAGAAAGGAGTGATTTATATGCCAGCTAGAGATGGTAGAGGTCCTGATGGTAGAGGTCCTCGTACCGGTCGTGGTATGGGAAATTGTACTGGCGAGGGAAATAATACGAATTACCCTGGTCGTGGAGATGGTGGAGGACGTGGTCGAGGTTCTAGAAGAAGATAAAAATATATTTAAATAAATTGTATAATATTTAAAGGATTCCTGGTGAAAACCAGGATTTTTTTTATTTTAATTTCTTATTGTGATATATATCATAGTCTATGATATTTTAATCCCTTAAAATACAATTAAGAAGAAAAAATTAAAGTAAATATCTGATTTAAAAGGGGGAAATTAAATGAGTATGTTTTGTTATCAATGTCAGGAGACATTGAAAAACGAAGGATGTACAGTTAATGGCATCTGTGGTAAAAAAGCAGATACAGCAAATTTACAGGATTTATTAATTTATGTACTTAAAGGGATTTCAGTTTATGGTGAAAAGGCAAAGGAATTGGGAGTATATGATGAAGCTGTTGCTAACTTTGTTGCCCAGGGGCTTTTTTCTACAATTACAAATGTAAATTTTGATAATGAAAGATTTGAAGGTATGATAAAAGAGGCTTTTATTGTCAGGGATAATATTAAATCTAAATTTGAAGAAGCCTATAAGGAAAAAAATGGTGAAGAATTTAAGGGTGAGTTAGCAGAAGCTGCTACCTGGTATACTGATAATATTGCTGAATTCTATACAAAAGGTGAAGAAATAGGTGTTCTGGCTACAGAGAATGAGGATCTACGTTCATTACGGGAATTACTTATATATGGCCTTAAGGGTATTGCTGCCTATGTTGATCATGCCTATATACTTGATGAAAGCGATGAAGAAGTATTTTCTTTTCTCTTAGAAGGGCTTGCTGCAACAACTGATGATAGTCTTTCTGCAGATGATCTTGTAGGTCTTGTTATGAAAGCAGGGGAAGTTGCAGTTAAGGGTATGGCCATTTTAGATAAGGCCAATACAGGTCACTATGGTAATCCAGAACCTACTAATATTAATATTGGTGTTAATGATAGGCCAGGTATTTTAATTAGTGGACATGATTTGAAGGATATGGAAGAACTACTGGAGCAAAGCGAAGGTAGTGGGGTGGATGTTTATACTCATGGTGAGATGTTACCGGCAAATGCCTATCCAGCCTTTAAAAAATATGATCATTTCATAGGTAATTATGGTAATGCCTGGTGGCAGCAAAATGAGGAATTTGAGAAATTTAATGGGCCAATTTTAATGACAACAAATTGTCTTGTACCACCTAAAGACTCATATAAAGACAGGGTTTATACAACAGGAGTAGTTGGATTTCCGGATGTAAAACATATAGAGGACCGCAAAGAAGGTAAAGCAAAGGATTTTTCAGAGATTATTGAAGATGCCAAAAATTGCGAGGCACCGCTTGAGCTTGAAACAGGGACAATACCTGGCGGTTTTGCCCATGAGGCAGTCATGAATGTGGCAGACAAGGTTGTAGAGGCTGTAAAAGCAGGGGATATCAAGAGATTTGTTGTTATGGCTGGATGTGATGGTAGACACAAGACACGAAGCTATTATACTGAGCTAGCTGAAAAACTTCCTGAGGATTCAGTAATTCTAACAGCTGGTTGTGCTAAATTCCGTTATAATAAACTGGATCTTGGTGATATTGGAGGTATACCCAGAATTCTGGATGCTGGACAATGTAATGATTCATACTCTCTGGTTGTTATAGCACAAAAACTTGCTGAAGTTATGGATGTTGATGATATTAATGAATTGCCAATATCTTATGATATTTCCTGGTATGAGCAAAAGGCAGTGGCGGTATTGCTTGCACTCTTATATCTTGGGGTTAAAGGAATCCGTTTAGGACCTACACTTCCTGCTTTTATTTCAGATGGGGTTTTGAAAGTACTTGTGGAAAACTTTAATATTAAAGCTATAGGAACTGTAGAAGAAGATGTTGAAGCTATGATGGCAGGTAAATAATCAAATAAGGTAGTAAAACGCTACCTTTTAATATAGATTATGCCGGGAGGGTAAAAGCTCCCGGCAAAAAACTAATTTAATTGAAAATTATTATCATTAGAAGGTGATAAGAATGATTATAGCAGGTAAAACAAGGATAAACGCTGCATTAAAGGAATATTCTGACTTTAATGCTGGATATTTCTATCTGGGAGTAGAATAATATTTTGTAATGAATATGCCATTATCAGGTAATAATATTAATAAATAATAAGTGGAGGTTCAATAAGATGAGAATTCCAGAACATATTGGAATAATACCTGATGGTAATAGAAGATGGGCTGTAAAAAATGGCTATTCAAAAAAAGATGGTTATGACTATGGTTTAGATCCAGGTTTGCAATTATATAAATTGGCTAAAGAAATGGGTGTCAAAGAATTAAGCTATTATGGTTTTACCATGGATAATACCAAAAGACCCAGGAAACAGAAAGAGGCCTTTACAAAGGCCTGTATTGATGCTGTAAATATGCTTACCAGGGAAGATGCAGAGTTAAGGGTGATTGGAAATACGGAATCTCCGGTTTTTCCGGAAGAATTAATAAAATATACGGAGAGGCAGATTTTTGGTAATGGTGGTATAAAAATTAACTTTTTAGTTAATTATGGCTGGCAATGGGACCTGCTAAGTATTAGTAATAACAAGGGTATCAATAGAAATAATCTTTATGAATATCTTTATTCACATGATGTTTCCCGGGTTGATCTGATTATTCGCTGGGGTGGAAGAAGGAGACTGAGTGGTTTTCTTCCCGTGCAATCTATTTATGCAGATTTTTATGTTGTGGATGATTACTGGCCGGAGTTTAAGGCTAAACATTTTTATGAGGCCTTAAAATGGTATGATAAACAGGATATAACTCTTGGTGGTTAAAATGTGATTAAGAATTTTTTAATTTTTTATTAATTCCAGCATTTTATTAATATCAGTTGTGGGTAGTTTGCAGGTATAATTTTGGCAGACATATACTGTAGCCTTATTATCAATGCTTTTATATTTTTTAAGATAATCAGCCATTTTTTCCAGTTCAATTTGGCCTGTTATATGAGATAATTTTATTAGATTCCCCATAGCTATTGAATTACCAGAAGGAAGGGCACCATCATAAACTTTTATTTCTCTTGTCAAAAGTTTTTCTGCCTTTTTTGATGTAAAGAAAAAACCGGCTGATTTATTATTCCAGAAATTTTCCAGCAGGTAATTGTTGAGCGCCAGGGCCTTGCTTAAATAATAAGAGTCTAAGGTAGCCTGATAGAGTTCAATAAGACCATGGATTAAAAAACTATAATCATTTAAATTTGCTAAAATAGCTGCCTCACCATCACGATATCTATGGAGTAGTTCAGCATTTTTATTTTTTAGATTACTTAAAATAAAATTAGAGGTGTTTTCTGCCAGTTTAATATATTCATCATTATCTAAAACCCAGCCTGCCTGTGCTAAGGCAGCTATCACTAAACCATTCCAGTCAGTTAAGATTTTATCATCTTTATGGGGATGAATCCGCTTTTCTCTTATTTCAAAGAGTTTTTTTCGTAGACTTTCTATATCATAGTCCCCGGGAAAAGTATTGTTTTCTTCGAGATTATTTTTTAAAAATAGAATGTTTTGTCCACTTTTTCTACCTGTACTTTCTTCTCTGAAATTACCCTCTTTTTTAAGATTATAATAGTTGATAATTTTTTTTGAATCGGATTCTGAGAAATGTTTTTTAATTTCATCTAAAGTCCAGACGTAAAATTTCCCTTC
The DNA here is from genome assembly GCA_964581445.1 of uncultured Halanaerobiales bacterium. GTDB lineage: Bacteria > Bacillota > Halanaerobiia > Halanaerobiales > CAZOON01 > CAZOON01. Next base: position 10,003 of record CAZOON010000019.1, read on the forward strand.
AATTCCTTCACTATCTGCATCTTCGGCAGAATAGAAGCCACCTTCCGGTGAAAGCATTTCTCTTTTCAAATAGCTAATTATTTCTTCTGCAGTTTTAGAATATATTTCTTTGCCAGTGGCCTGGTAGGCTTCGAGATAGACAAAGAGGAGCAGGGCCTGGTCATATAGCATTTTTTCAAAGTGAGGTACTAACCATTTTTGATCAGTGGAATAGCGATGAAAACCATAAGCTATTTGATCATAGATTCCACCCGCTCTCATTGCTTTTAGAGTTTGTTTTACCATTTGCAGTGCTTTTTCTTCTTTATTTTTATGCCAGTAATGAAGTAAGAAAAGCATTTGATGGGGAATGGGGAATTTGGGTGCTCTGCCAAATCCTCCATAAACTTCATCATAGTTATTTTCAAGTTCAAAATATGCCTTTTTTAAAATTTTTTCATCAATTGTTTTTTTAGAAGTTTTATCTTCAATTTTTTGCAGGGCATTGATTATTTCTTTAGCGGCGCTAAGGGTTTTCTTGCGATTATTTTCCCAGAGTTTAATTATTTTTGGTAGTAGTTCCATTAAGCCAATTCTGCCGGGTTTGCTATCTTTAGGTAGATAGGTAGTAGCATAAAATGGTCTTTTATCTGGAGTCATAATAATTGTTAAAGGCCAACCTCCACTACCTGTCATTAACTGACAGATATTCATATATATACTATCAATATCAGGTCTTTCTTCGCGGTCCACTTTAATAGAAATAAAGTTTTCATTAAGTATAGCTGCTAGTTCTTCATCTTCAAATGATTCATGGGCCATTACATGACACCAGTGACAGGTAGAATACCCAATGGATAAAAATACCGGTTTATCTTCTTTTTTTGCAAGTGTAAAAGTTTTTTCATTCCAGGCATACCAGTGAACAGGATTATAGGCATGTTGAAGAAGATAGGGGCTTTTTTCATTTATGAGCTGATTGGGAGAACTATTCATCTAGATACCCACCTTTTTGGGATATTTTTTGTTTTAAGCTTTTTTATTTTAACCATAGCTATAAATATTATTAATTTTTAACCTTCTTCAGGTTGAGGTAGTTTATAATCTATGCTATTAAAATAATTTCCCAGTAATTTTGCGCTAATTATTACCAATGGTATTGATACACCTAATCTTATTATACTAAACTTTATTCCCAGAATAGATGCCTCCATAATTGTCATGGGAATCATAACTAAAGAAGCGGATGTAACATAAGCAAAAATTGAGTTATAATTTGCACCTTTATGATATAATGCATTTGCTACAGGAAATGCGACAAAAGTGCCACCTACTGTTGTTGCAGCAAGAAGAACAGACCAGAAATATTTTTTAATCCCGGAAACATGACCGAAATTTTTTTCAATAGTTTCCCGTTTTACCCAGACATCAAAAAGACCTATTAAGACAAATGCAGGTGGTAGAATTATGATCATATCCCAGGAAAATGAAAAGAAGTTTTTTCCTATTCT
>CAZOON010000020.1:0-11444 GCA_964581445.1 uncultured Halanaerobiales bacterium
CACCAACAGTTACAGCAAGCACTTCGGGTTTAAGTCTTTTTCCATGAAAAACATTACATGGTCTTTCACTCATATATCTATCAAGTAATTTGTGAGTACCAGGGGAATCAGAATTCTTCAACCTGCGGTTTAAATAGCCAACAATTCCCTTAAACCTTGTTTCATGTTGTCTGGATTTACCATAAGTGTTTGTATATTTAAAAGAAAGCTCTCTATCAGAACCATATAAAATAATATCAATAATATCTTTATTTAAATCTTTTAATTTTTTATCCAGACTAAAATTATAGGATTTAGCCAATGCCTTTAAAAGTTGAGGATAGTATCTGCTATGAGAATTTCTCCAGGGTATAATCCCCCCTGCACTAATTGACCGAGCCCAATTTAGCAATAAATCAGGATTAAATTCCTTTTTAATCCCCAGACCATGACAATTTTCACAGGCACCATAGGGACTATTAAAAGAAAACATTCTTGGTGATAATTCTTCAAGACTTATACCACAATCAGGGCAGGCAAAATTTTCACTAAAGGTTAAAAGTTCATCTTCACCCACAATTTCCACCTGTACCAGCCCATCTCCCCTATCTAAAGCTGTTTCAATAGAATCTGTAAGTCTCTCCCTGATACCCTTTTTAATTATGAGCCTATCAATAATAATTTCAATATCATGCTTAAAATTTTTATCTAATTCAATATCTTCCTCAAGTAAGCGCATTTCACCATCAACTCGAACGCGAACAAAACCCTCTCTCCTGGCCCTGGCAAATAATTTTTGATGCTCCCCTTTTCTTCCCCTGACAACCGGGGCCAGAATCTGTATCCTTGTCCTTTCCTTCAAATCAAGTACCTGGTCAACGATCTCATCAACTGTTTGAGAAGAAATCTCCTTTCCACATACAGGACAATGTGGAGTGCCTATCCTGGCATATAATAAACGAAGATAATCATTTATTTCGGTAACTGTACCTACTGTGGAGCGGGGATTCTTACTTGTTGTCTTTTGGTCAATCGAAATTGCAGGTGATAGGCCTTCAATATATTCAACTCTCGGTTTTTCCATCTGTCCTAAAAACTGTCTGGCATATGCAGAAAGGGATTCAACATATCTTCTCTGTCCTTCTGCATAAAGTGTATCAAAAGCAAGTGATGATTTGCCAGAGCCACTTAAACCGGTAATGACTATCAGTTTATCTCTTGGTATCTCAATATCAATATCACTTAAATTATGTTCTTTTGCCCCTTTTATATAAATACTCTTTCTGGCCATATTTTCACCTCATTTTATAGTTTTGCTTCAAGCTCTTTTATTTCATCTCTTATCTGGGCAGCAAGCTCAAATTCTAGATTATCAGCCGCTTCTTTCATTTCATCTTCAAGTTGAATTATTTTTTCTGTTATTTCCTTACTACTTAATTCTTCAATCCCTTTTTCATTATATTCTACAGTTTTTGTCTCTTTAACAACCATATCCACCGGCCTCACAACATCTCTAACAGGTTTTATGATAGTCTGAGGGGTAATCCCATTTTTTTTATTAAAATCACGCTGTATCTGTCGCCTTCTCTCAGTTTCATATATGGCCCTTTTCATAGAATCGGTCATCTTATCTGCATACATTATCACCCGTCCTTCAGCATTACGGGCAGCACGTCCAATAGTCTGAATTAATGATCTCTCAGATCTTAAAAAACCTTCTTTATCAGCATCAAGGATTGTCACCAGGGATACTTCAGGTAGATCTAGACCTTCTCTAAGAAGATTAATCCCAACCAGGACATCAAATTTTCCCAATCTCAGATCCCGGATAATCTCTGATCTCTCCAGGGTATCAATCTCTGAATGAAGATATCTAACATCTACCCCGGCATCAGCCAGGAATTCTGTTAAATCTTCTGACATCCTTTTAGTTAAAGTAGTAACAAGTACTCTTTCATTTTTTTCGCCCACTACAAACCTGATTTCTTCTAATAAATCATCTATCTGGCCCTTTACAGGTCGCACCTCAACCTCAGGATCTATTAATCCTGTTGGCCTAATTATTTGTTCAACAATCTGCTGACTATTTTTTTCTTCATATGGACCGGGGGTTGCAGATACATAAATTGCCTGGGGGACAACCCTCTCAAATTCATTAAAATTTAAGGGTCTATTGTCAAGAGCAGATGGTAGTCTAAAACCATATTCAACTAACTTTTCTTTTCTGGACTTATCCCCGGCATACATACCTCCTATCTGGGGAATAGTCATATGTGATTCATCAATAATAACTAAAAAATCACCATCTGGAAAATAATCAAGTAATGTCTTGGGTCTGGAGCCAACTGGTCTATCAGCTAAATGCCTGGCATAATTTTCTATACCCGAGCAAAACCCCATCTGTTCAAGCATTTCAAGGTCATATCTTGTTCTTTGCTCCAGACGCTGTGCCTCTACCAGTTTATTCTCTTTCTCAAGCTCTTTCAATCTATCTTCAAGTTCTCTGGATATACTTTTTATGGCCCTTTTTATCTTATCTTTAGGAGTAACAAAATGGCTGGCAGGATAAATTGTTATCTCATCAAAATCATCCAATATTTCACCAGTCAGGATATCAATAGCTGTTATCCGGTCAAGCTCATCACCAAAAAGTTCTACCCTGATAGCCATATCATCATAAGCTGGAAAAATCTCAATTACATCACCTTTTACTCGAAAATGTCCACGGCTCAAATCTATATCATTTCTATTATACTGCATCAATGCCAGTCCTCGTAATATTGAATCCCTGTCTGTAATCCCACCTGTTTTTAATTCTAAAGATAAATTCATATAATCTTCAGGGGAGCCCAGACCATAAATACAGGAAACACTTGCAACTATTAATACATCCCCGCGCTCAAAAAGAGAGCTGGTAGCAGAAAGACGTAATTTGTCTATATCTTCATTTATAGATGCATCTTTTTCAATATAGGTGTCTGTCTGGGGAACATAAGCTTCGGGTTGATAATAATCATAATAACTCACAAAATATTCTACTGAATTCTCCGGAAAAAATTCTTTAAACTCACTGGCAAGCTGGGCAGCAAGTGTCTTATTATGAGCAATTACTAAAGTAGGCTTATTAACCTTCTCAACAACAGCAGCCATAGTATAGGTTTTTCCTGTGCCGGTTGCACCAAGTAAAGTCTGGTGGCGATAATTTTTTTCAACACCTTTTGTTAATTTTTCAATCGCTCTGGGTTGGTCTCCTTTAGCTTCAAATGGTGAATGCAATTTAAAAATCCCACTCATTTTCTCACACCTTCCAATCATCATACACACAATATTTTACACTACAATACATATGTATGTCAATTTTTATAATTTAGGTTTTTATTACAAAACAACAGTTAAATTATATCAATTACTATTACTAATAAAAGTTAATCAACTTACAATTCAATATTTAATCTTCTGGCACCTGCATAATTTCTTTTCCAGAACCTCCTGTTTATATTATCCACTCTTACTTCTTTATCTATTAAAACATGTATAAAATAAGTATTATTTATCATTACACCAGTATGAGTCACATAATTTTTGTATAATCTAAAATATGGTATATCTAAAAGTTGTAAATTATTAATATTCCCCACTTCTTCACCCAGAGTTTTTAAGGCATTCAAATACCTCTCAGGAACAATCCTATACCAGTCATCTGAAATCTCATAACCATCACCACTGGGAAGATAGACCCCAAGCTCTTTGAAAAAAATATATACCAACCCCCAACAATCCAGGCCCTTTTCACTTCGCCCATTGTGTTTATATGGAATTCCAAGCAATTTATCAACTATCTCTTCTATTTTCCATTCCAATTTTATCATCTTCCCGTCTTAATTATTTTTAAACATATTATAAGATTAGAATATTCATTAAGTACCTATATTGATAATAAAAATATTGATATGATATAATAATAAAAGAGGTGATGAAAATGCTGAAAGATCTTTTAAAGAAGTTCACTATGAGTTTTAAAAGAGAAGACATTTTATTGGGGTATCGTGATGAACTGGGAATAGTTGATGCTCAGGGAATAGAAAGATATTTAGATAAAACTCAGGTAGACATGATATATCTATTTGCCAAAAGCGAATTAGATGATAGAGTAAAAGAATATTTTGACAAATTTGAAGATCTAGAAATTATTGTTACTGAAAATTTCAGCAGAGCAATGTCTGAAATCGAAAAAAAATATCCAGATAAGATAATCAAAAAAGTTGACCTGGATGATTTTGGGATTAGACCTATTCAAAGAGACGCCTGTTAAAAAAATAAAAAATTATATTATAATTAAGAAAAACCGGGATATCCCGGTTTTTAGTTTTTCTTCAGCCTTTCTTTTATTTTTAATCCAGTTGGAGTAACGGCCAGACCTCCTTCTGCTGTTTCTTTAAGACTACTATGCATTAAATCACCAATCTCAGCCATAGCTGAGATTACCTCATCTGGAGGTATTACACTTTCAATACCGGACATAGCCATACTGACTGCAGTTATAGCATGTGCTGCAGAAAAACCATTTCTTTTTACACAGGGCACCTCTACCAGACCTGCTACAGGATCACAAACCAGTCCTAACAAATTTTTTAAAGCAAGGGCAAAGGCCTGAGCAGCCATTTCCGGAGTGCCTCCCAGCATTTCTACTGCAGCACCAGCCGCCATTGCCGCTGCTGCACCACATTCAGCCTGACATCCACCTGCAGCACCAGCCAGGGTAGCATTTAAAGCTACTATCTCACCAAAACCTGAAGCAGTAAATAACGCATCACACATCTCTTCATCTGAGAAATTCAACTTTTCACCCATGGCAATAATAACTGCAGGTATAATTCCACTTGAGCCTGCAGTTGGTCCAGCAACAATCCTGCCCATACCAGCATTCACTTCAGCTACAGCCAATCCATAAGCAATAACTTGTTTATATAATCCATCTGTAAGTAATTGGTCATTTTCAAGAAAAAGATGTGATTCTCCACCTACAAGACCACTGGAAGATTTAATCTCCCCACTTAGTCCCCGATGAACTGCATCTTTCATAACAATCAGATTTGTCATCATCTTTTTTCTTATTTCAGAAATTGATTCTTCACTTTCTTCCTTCTCCACTAATTGTACAATCTCTGAAATAGTAGTATCATTTTCCTCTGCCAGTTTTATAAGCTCTTCTACTGATGAATAATCCACAATTCATCCTCCTCTATAAAGGTGGTATATATCTGACTAAAATTATATCTTCCATTATTTCCAGATACCTTATTATATAATTATTTATAGCCTGATCCAGTTCAATAATACTGGAGGCTATAGTACCTCTTTTTTTACGAATAACATGCATAAAAGCAATATTAACCTCATAACTGCTCAAAATAGAAGTAATCAAATTAACCTTACCCGGTCGGTCATAGTGCACAACCCATAAAGTTGGATATTTACCAGATAAATCTACATCATAATCTTCTATGCGGGTTACTTTAATACTACCTCCACCAATTGACGAGGCCATTACCTCAAGTTCTCTTACTTCATTCTTCATACTCACAAGCGCTGTGTTAGGATGGGCTCCCTTAAAATTAGCAGACTGAAAATTTATATTCATACCTTCTTCTTCAGCTAATTGAAATGAATCACGAATCCTTTCATCATCAGGCGAAAAACCCAGTAATCCACCAACTATTGCCCGGTCTGTTCCATGTCCCTGAGCAGTACTGGCAAAAGAACCATGTAATTTAATATCTGCTTTTTTTATATCATCAGCGAAAATTAATCGGGCCATTTTACCTATTCTAGCAGCCCCAGCAGTGTGAGAACTAGAAGGACCAATCATGACAGGACCCATAATATTAAAAATACTCATTACACTCCTCCCTACTCTAATTATTTTTATAAATTATATAGGTATATTTATTATTTGTCAAGTTTTATTATTTAGAATTTTTGCATATCTCAATCATGATTATCTAATTATCTTCCTTTTGCTGGCAATTAGTTAAAATTTTGTTTTATATATTCAAGGGCCCTGTCAAGTTGATTATCTCCTTCATATTCCTTATCATATTCCACAATAATATCAGGCTCTATTCCTTTTTCATGAATAAATCTATCACCAGGGGTATAATACCTGGCAGTAGTTAAACGTAAAGCAGTACCATCATTAAGAGGGATAATAGTTTGCACCGTTCCTTTACCGAAACTTTGTGTGCCCATTAAAGTACCCCTATTGTAGTCTTGCATTGCGCCAGCTACAATTTCAGAAGCACTTGCACTACCTCCATTTATTAATACTACAAGTGGGAGATCTGTACGCTCTATAAGCTTATTAGTCCTGAGAACTACATCTTCTCCCTTTCTCTGTTTAATTTTCACAACCACATCATCTGATATAAAATTACTACTTACATTTACAGCCTCTGTTAGTAATCCACCGGGATTAAATCTTAAATCTAAAATCAAAGCTTCTGCCCCCTGAGACTCCAGCTCATTAATAGCAGTATTTAATTCTTCACCTACTTTTTCCCTGAACTGCCGGAACATAATATAGGCAATATTTTCTTCTAACATTTCATGCTCCATATTGGGTATCTTAATATCTGCCCTCACTATTTCAAATACGAGGTTTTCTTCCTCACCCTCACGTTCAATAGCAAGCTCGACACATGTTCCTTCCTCGCCTCTCATCAATTCAACTGCTTTTTCCTGAGACATATCAGCAGTAGCTTTACCATTAATGGCTTTTATTATATCCCCAGACTCAAGCCCCACCTTTTCACCTGGAGTACCTTTTATTGGTGAAATAATGGTTAATTTATTATTTTTAGTGGTAATAATTATACCTATTCCTCCAAAGTGTCCCTCAATATTTGACTGCATATCACCGTATTCATCAACAGAAAGATATGAAGAATAGGGGTCCATCTCTTCAAGCAAACCATCAATCGCAGTCTCAACCAATTCTTCAACCTTTTTATCTTCAACATAATAATGTTTTATAAGGTAGATTATTTTCTGAAAATCTTCCAGTGAAGAATAGTTCGCTTCTTCCGCCAGCCCATAAATACTAAAACTTAATAACATTGATAATGTTAAGACAAAAATAATTGTTCTCTTTAAAATAGCTCTTTTAAAATTAATTTTCAATATCTACACCTACTCCTATTATCTCATTTTAATTATTTCTTCTATATTTAAAGATGATTCCCTGCTTTCAGAAGATATTTACGAAATTTTAAATATACTTTGACAGCTCCACTTATTATCCCGGGCAGGGTTAATATTAATAAGAGAGTTAAGTTGAACTGAGAATAATTCAATAGTGATAAGGAAAGATAATTCACTACTATATATCTAGAAATATTATTATAAAATAATTCCGAAACAAATAATGCAATTACTGCAGAAAAAATATTTACAAATACTACAATATAAAGTATAGGCAATCTACCATAGTAAATATTACCATTATTATTCAAAATATATTCTATCTCATCCTCATATGCAAGGTATAATTTGTTCACCAGCACAAAATTTAAATAAAAAAGCCATAAAAAAGATATTATAATAAAAAAATAGAAAAAATATTTATATTCTCCCAGATAATATATTAACTCAGCAAGTGAAAAAATCAATATATTTGAAATATAATGTGTACTATATACCTCAATTAAATAATTTGAATTGAAAATAAATATACTTATTATAGCTGTACATAATAATATTATAAAATGGAAAAAGAAATTTTTTTTAAGAGCCACAGGTTTTTTCCGTATTAAATATCTAATTTCTAAGATAGTAAATAAAATCTTATTTATTACCATTTAATCCCTTCTCCAGATACTTTTTCTGGTCAATATTCACTTTTTTAATCTTGCGATGCCTGTGGCAAAAATTACTATCCCTGCTTAGATATATAATTGTAATATTATTATTATTAATATTTTCCAGTAAATGAAAAATTGATTGGGAATTTACTTCATCAATATATTGTAAAGAATCAAATAAAATAAGTATAGATGGATAGGATAGTAAAGCCCGGGCAATACCAACCCTGACTTTTTGATGAGCTTTAAGTTCCTGAGGATAAAGTTCAAGACAGTTATTTATTTTTATTAAATCTAATATTTTCTTCAACCTGACCTTAAAAATACTCAGGGAAAACTCTTTAATCTGAAATGTATATTTTAAATTATCCTCCACCTTTCTATCATTTAAAAAAAATTGCTCTGAATACACTATCTCCATTTCTTTTTTCATCAATTCGCGCTTAAATGGTAATCTGAGCAGGCCTTTATCAGGAAGAGAATATGCTCCAAGCAGTTTTATGATTTGATTAAGAGATTCTGAATCACTACTATTAATAATTATAAATTCTCCTTTTTCTATTTGCAGGCTAAAATTTTCTAAAGAAGTGCTGAATACATTCCTGAATAAAATCATATTTATCCCCTCCTATTAATTTAGTATGTGAGAAGACAATATTTTTTTACACAGGAAATTTAAGGTTAAGTATATTTTATGTTTTTAAATTTTTCAAAAAGTATTAAATACATAAATCTCGGTAGAGACATCATCCTCCCCAGTCTTGAAGGCTCCTGAATCAACCTGTATAACCATTCAATATATAATTTTTGCCAGTATAAAGGGGCCCTTTTTGATTCACCGGCAAGAATATCAAAACTTCCACCAACTGTCATAGCAACTCTAACATTAAGTTTTTCTAGATTTTTATCAAGAAACTTTTCCTGTAAAGGTACACCCATCCCGACAAAAAGCAGATCAGGTTTTACTTTATTAATATCCTGAATAACATAGCTCTGTAATTTTTTATCCAGATAGCCATGATGATAAGCTTTAATATTAATTCCAGGAAACTCTTTACTTAATCTTTCCTTACTTTTTTTGGCAATCCCGGGTTTTCCCCCTAATAAATATATGCTATAATCTTTTTTCACCGCTTTTGCAAAAAGTCTTTTCATTAAATCAAATCCTGCCACCTTTGACTTAATACCTTCTTTATAAAGAAATTTTGAAGCCAGTAAAATACTCGCTCCATCAGCTGTACTTAAATCAGAAGAATTTAAAATGCGAGCAAAATCCTTATCTGTCTGGGACCTGACTATAATTTCAGCATTGGGAGTAAGTACTAAATAACTTTTATCACCTTTCTTAATAAAATTTTCAATAATAAACAAAGCCTCTTTCATATCTATTTTATGTATTTTTATACCTAATATTTCTAATTCTTCCATCTTCTCTTCCCCTGTTTTAAATTATTTCAAGTACTGATCCTGCCTGATTAATGGCCTCCAGATAAAATTCATTTAATTTGGATTCAATAATTTTTCTGTTTTTTCTTCTTTCTTCCCAGCTTTTTTTAATAAGATTTGCATATCTTATCTCATCTTTACAATTTATATTAATAATTGTGTTCAGGCTAAAACTCTTTAAAAGGTTAGCAACTTTAGGATCATAACTCAAAGCAAAAAAGGGGACCCTGTTTATTGCCGCAAAGATTAAGGAATGCAATCTTACTCCAATAAAAAAATCAAATCTATTAAAATACTTCATCAATGATATAGGCTCAAATTCCTTTTCTATCAAGTAAGAACTACAATGAAGTCTTTCTTGAATTTTCCTGGATATTAATAAATCTTCTCCATAGTACATGGGTAAGATATAAATTTCTGCAGCTGTTTTTTTCTGTAATTTATCAATGCCTCTAGCAAGCTTATCAATATAATTATTATCATTCCAGGGTCTGATAGAAACTCCAATTACTGGCACTTTTTTCTCGTTTTCACTTTTATAATTGGAATGATTATTTATTTTATCATACAGGGCAAAAACTGGGTCCACAGTTTTTTTTATTAAGCCTTTTCTTACACCCAGCTCTATTAATAAATTACGGGATTGAATATCTCGAACTGAAATGGCATCAACCCTGTTAGCGAGCCAATTTATTAATTTTTTTCCTGCAATATGATTAACAGGCCCAATACCCTGAGCGTAGAGAACTGTCTTTGTTTGTAAAAGCCGAGCCATAAAAACAAGACCCAGATAATATGGTATAGTCTTTTGTCCTGTTACATCCTGTAACAGACTACCACCACCACTTATAAAAAGAGAGCTTTCGTGAATACCTTTAATAATTGATAAAATATCATAACGTCCAATTGCTGTTACATTATATCTAGCTGCCGTCTTTGCCGGACTTGCAGAAAGAACAATAAATTGCAAATCTCTTCTTTTCTTTCGTAAAGAATGTAGAATTCCGGCCAGTATGGCTTCATCACCAGCATTATCAAAACCATAATAACCTGATATCATAATTTTTTCCATGATATTACCTTTCCAATCTTTTATAAGCTTTTATAATCAAAGTTAAAATAACAATGAAAATCAGCCCCAGAATTAGTCCCAGCCAATAGGCATGAAAAATACGAACAAATGATATTTTTAAGGGTGTATGAATATGAGCAAAGGTATTAACAAGTGTAATTTGCCCAATAGAGGCAAGGATTAATATTAGATAATAAAACAGGCCCTTAACTTTATCTTTAAAATATAATGCCAGCAACAAAAAGGGGTGACCAAAAAGAAATTCTTTAAAACGCGGTCTTACCCTGAGTAAATTTTCCAGTCCTTCTCTTATTACATTTTCCCATTCCAAAACTGGTATTAAACTATAATTACCTGTCCTTGCCAGATAGATTATTCCACCTAAAGTAACAATTGAGAAAAATATGAGATGTTTAACCCTGATACTGGCATTATAAAAACTTTTTAGTCCATGTATTATATCAAAATTAAGATAATGTTGATAATAATAAAAACTTATCAAAAATAATGGTAAAACAAAAGCAAGTTTAACACCCCTGAATTGCTCTACACCATACATGAAGGCTACATGTGACAAACTTGCAGCCAAAAAAACTGCTCCCACCAAAGACAGAAGACCAGTTTTAAGAAATTTTATAAAATAACTCTGTTTATCTTCTAGAAAAAGCACTTGAGAAATTATTGCATATGCCGGGAAAATAATACTGGCACCCAGTGCTAATATTTTCCGGAGTAAAAACACCTTTCCTGTAAACAGGAAAATTAATAATATAATAAATAAAATTATAAATAATAGCCAATCCCATTTATATAGTTCAAAATAATGCAGGAGTAATATGCCAGCTGCTATTATTCCTACTCCGATTATCAGTAACACAAAAGAGGATGAGCGGAAAAAATTAAAGGAGGAAGATATGGCAATTTCAAACCCTTCATTCTTTAAACCATTACTCAGTTCTTTAAGATATTGAGAATTTAGAGAGCTTATATCAAGCTCACCCTTAGCTTTCTGAAAAAATTTTATATATAATATCCTGACATCCCTTTCCTTTACAGCTCTAATATAACGATTTACTATTTTACTTAAA
>CAZOON010000021.1:0-11297 GCA_964581445.1 uncultured Halanaerobiales bacterium
TGTCTTATTAATATATTCTATTTCTTTTTACAAAACCCTTTTAGAAAAATATAAAACCTATCCACAAAGTAATTGTAAATAGGTTTATTTCTCCATAAAAAATCCACTATTATATCAGGCAATTAATATGTTATTCAAATATTTTACCAGGATTCATTATATTATTGGGATCCCAGGCTTTCTTAATTTTACTCATTAATTCTAATTCCGTTGGTCCAATAAATAAATTTAAATGGTGTTTACGTTTTAAGCCAATACCATGTTCCCCACTAATAGTCCCCCCTAATTTGATTGTGATTTCATATAACTCGTTTAATGCTTTTTTACTTATTTCAAACCATTTTTCCATTGAATGCTCTGGATTTTTAACTAAGGTAATATGAAGATTCCCATCACCAGCATGACCATAACAGGGTATCTTGATATTATATTTTTTAGAAATGCGTTCAAGCTCAGGTATAATATTGGTGATTTCTACCATAGGAACAACTATATCCTCAAGATTTTGATGTAAACTATAAACATTAAAGGCTTCAGCAATATTCCTCCTGACACTCCAGACCCTCTCACGAGTTGTGTGATTATCAGCAACATATACTTCTATAGCCCCATTTCCCAAACAGAGTTCACCGATAGTTTCTGCATCCTCCTCTACCTGTTCTGATTTATTACCATCAACCTCAATTAGAAGCATTGCCCCTGCCCCCTGATAAGGAAGATGTTCATTAAGATATTCACAGGATGTTTTAAATGATAGCTGATCCATAAACTCAATAGAAGTTGGAATTATTCTGCCAGTTGTCATAATTTTGGGTACTATTTTTATTGCCGAATGAACATCTTTAAATAATACTAACAAATCAACTGTTTCTTTAGGTGCAGGTAAAAGTTTAATTATTGCTTTAGTTACTATCCCCAATGTGCCTTCTGAACCAACCATTAATTGTTTTAAATTATAACCCGTTACATCCTTAACCCTTTTACCACCAAATTTAACAATATCCCCGGTTGGAGTTACTACCTCAAGACCCATTATATAACGTTCTGTAACCCCATATTTTACTGCTTTTCCACCACCGGCATTTTCAGCAATATTTCCCCCTATAAAACATGTTAGTACACTCATAGGATAACCGGCAAAAAAAAGACCCTTATCTTCAATCACCTCATTAACATGATTTGTAATAACTCCAGGTTCCAGTACCATCATCAAATTGTCATAATCAATCTCAATAATCCTATTCATTTTTTCAACTGATAATACAATCCCGCCATATTGAGGAATTGCTCCACCAGAAAGTCCACTACCTGCACCCCTCGGAGTAATAGGAATTAATTCTTTATTAGCTAATTTTACAATGGCAGCTATTTGTTCTGCAGTAGTTGGTGTAATAACAAGCTCTGGCATATGTGCATACTGTTCAGCTGGTGTTTCATCATGACTATAAGCTTCAATCTTTTCTTTATCCACTATTACATTTTTATTGCCAACTATTTCCTTTAGCTCTTCTAAAATTTTACTTGTCACAGGATTATAATTCATTTAATTCAACCTCCCTTGCCAAAAATTCATTAAGCTCTGGAATAATTTCAAATAAATCGCCAATAATTCCAAAATCAGCAACCTTAAATATAGCTGCTTCCGGGTCTTTGTTTATTGCAATAATAATATCAGAGGTTTTCATTCCGGCTAGATGCTGAATAGCACCTGAAATACCAACAGCTATGTATAATTTTGGTGTTACTGTTTTCCCACTAAGACCAACTTGATGAGGATAAGAAATCCAGTCTCTGTCAACTACATCCCTGGATGCCCCCACTACCCCTCCCAGAAGATCAGCAAGTTTTCTTATTAAATTAAAATTTTCAGCTTTTTGCAAACCACGTCCACCAGCAACCACAATATCTGCATCCTGAATATTTACATTTTCACTCTCATTATGCTTAAACCCAATCCGTTCTACCCTTCCATCGAACAATTTTGAATCAAATTCAATGTTGATAATTTCACCTTTACCCCTGCGATTCTTATCAAGGGGTGCTGGTTTTGTTGATTTAGGTCTAACAGTTGCCATCTGAGGCCTATGCTCAGGTGTCTTAATTGTAGCCATAATGTTTCCACCGATTGCTGGTCTTGTCTGCAATAAATTACCTGTCTTTTCTTCAATATCAAGTTCAGTACAATCAGCTGTGAGCCCTGTATTAACCCTTGTAGCAACATGTGGCATCAGGGTTCTACCTGATGTGGTAGCTGCCGAAAGAATAATCTCCGGTTTATATTTCTCAATCAAATTAATCAAAACATTACTGTAATTTTCAACAATAAAATTTTCCAATTCCGGGGCATTTACAAGATATACCTTTTCCGCCCCTCTTAATATTAGTTCCTCAGCTGTTTCATTGCTAACATTGTTAGTAACTAATACTGAAACTAATTTAGAATTCAATTTATCAGCTAGTTTGCGTCCCCGGGTCAATAATTCATAGGAAACAGCTTTTATTTCTCCACCTGCAGCCTCAGCTATAGTCCATACTCCTTTATAATCCATATCTTATAGTCCTCCTCTATACCATTTCTTTTTTGTGTAAAAAATCAACTAACTGATTTACCGCCTCAGGAATACTATCTTCATCCAATGCCTTAACAAATTTACCATTTCTACTTACCTTAGGATGATCAATCTTAACAACCCGGGTAGGAGATCCCTTTAAACCTAATTTCTCCTTATCCATCTTTACATTCTCAGAAGACCAGAAATTTATCTCTGTCTTTCTGGCTTTCTGTTTGCCTCTAAGGGTAGGAAGACGGGGAGCACTTATCTCTTTTACTACTGTAAGCAAGGCTGGCAAGGGCAGCTTTAATGTCTCATAACCATCTTCAATTAGTCTTTCCACAATAATACTATTATCACCTAGCTCTTTAATATTACTGGTGTAAGTTGAAAGAGGAATATTCAAAAATGATGCAATCCCTGGACCAACCTGCCCGGTATCTCCATCTGTAGCACGCTCTCCAGCCAAAATTAAATCAAATTCTGCAATCTCTTTTATTGAACTAGCCAGACAATATGAAGTAGCCCAGGTATCAGAACCAGCAAATTCCTTTCCAGAAACTAAAATTCCATCATCACACCCCATAGCTATTGCTTCCCGTAAGGACTTTTCTGCCGAAGAAGGTCCCATTGTTATTACAGTTATTTTGCCACCATATTTTTCTTTCAGCTGTATACCTATTTCAATAGCATAAAGGTCAAGGGGATTAATTATACTTTCCACTCCGTCTCTGACCATGGTTCCTGTTTCTTCATCCATTTTAACATTACTTGTCTCAGGTACCTGTTTTATTGGTATTAAAATATTCAAAATAACTCACTCCTCGTATTTATATTAGTGTAATTTCGGCTAAATTAAGCCTTTATATCAATGCTTTAAAAAACTCGAAATTACTTTATTAATATAATAAAAAATTATGGCCGATTATAATTTAACAAATCATAATCGGCCTCTTAAATTATATTGATTTTTTTCCTTTAATATTACTGTAATTTAAATATTTCCATGAAAAGGAAATTTAAGGCTAGTAACTACATCTACTCCTGTATCTAAAATATTAGCTAAAACAACATCACCTATATCTAAAGGTTCATCTACTACTACTTTACTTAACTTTTTCATACATTCTTTAATTTTTTCTTTTGGAACTGCGTCATTAGTTCTTACTGGCAATAATGGTTGATCAAGATCAGATGTTCTGACAGTAGCCGTTAATACTCTTTCAGGAGAGAACATCTCTTGTCTTGCATAATCTTCTCCTTTAGGACATGTATTACCTTCAATTTTTTCTATTTCTCCTTCTTTATCTAATGTAACATCTATTTTACACCCCAGAGGACAACTCAAGCAAATTATTGTCCTAATATCTTTATTATCTTTACTTACTTCATTTACTTCTTCTTCATTTATCATGCAATCTACTATAAACTCATCTTTTAAATTATTGATGACTTTTTTGTTTAAATCTATTTTAATCATTTCACTTGGTTTAACTTCATCATAATGTTTTTCCCAGACATCTTCATTTATTTTTAACTCTACATTATTAGCAGGTTTTGTTACTCTTAAATAAAGACTAACATCTTCACCTTCACTTATATATTGAGGTACTACGTATCTAATATTTTCCCCCGCGCTAACTTTAATCTTTCTTTTGGAAGATGCCAGTTCATTTTTTACATATTCAGAAGCACATTTTCCTGCTTTTTCTCCACCCAATGTTACATAATCTACAAGATCATGCACATGAACAACATTTCCTGCTGCAAAAACACCGGGTATATTAGTTTGCATATTTTCATCAACTATTGGCCCACCTATATCTGATAATTCTACATTAGCTTTTTTAGATACTTCATTTTCCGGTATCAAACCTACTGAAAGAAGAAGTGTATCACATTTAATGTCTCTTTCTGTACCTGAAATTGGCTGCATTTTTTCATCTAATTCTGCTATTGTAACTTTTTCTATTCGCTCATTACCATGAATCTTTGTAACAGTATGTTTTAAATAAGTAGGAATATTAAAATCCTTTAAACACTGATTTTCATTTCTTATAAGCCCACCTATATAAGGTAGTATTTCTACTACAGCCTTTACTTTTGCACCCTCAAGTGTTAAACGCCTGGCCATAATCATTCCTATATCTCCCGAACCAAGTATAACTACTTCCTCTCCCGGAAAATAGCCTTCAACATTTATAAATCTCTGAGCTGTTCCAGCTGTGAATACACCAGCTGGCCTGCTTCCTGGAATATTAATTGCCCCTCTAGTTCTCTCTCTACAACCCATGGCTAATACTATAGATTTAGCATCAATTACTATTGCTCCCTTTTCACTGTTAACTGCTGTAATTTCCTTATCAGGTGTTATATCAGTAACCATTGTTTCAAGATAAACTTCTATATCAAGTTCATGTAACTTTTCTAAAAAATTCCAGGCATACTCAGGTCCAGAAAGGTCTTTTTTAAAATACTGCAAACCAAATCCATTGTGTATACACTGATATAATAAACCACCCAATTGCTCGTCTCTTTCTATTATAATTATGTTTTTAATTCCAGCTTCATATGCAGAAATAGCTGCCGCCAGGCCTGCTGGCCCTCCTCCTATTATAGCCAGATTAACTTCTATTCTTTGCATTTTTCTACCTCCTTATTGAGTAATTCTTTAGTTTTAAGTGGAAGAAGTTTAGATAAATTCTCCTTTTTGCTTATTTCTGTAATTGGTACATTAAGTTCTCTGGCCAAAATCTTTACTACACGAGGAGTGCAAAATCCTCCCTGGCAACGGCCCATTCCAGCCCTTGTCCGATATTTTATTCCATCCAGAGTCCTTGCCCCTCTTTTAATTGCCTCTACTATTTCTCCTTCTGTGATAGTTTCACATCTGCAAATTATATGTCCATATCTTTCATCTTTTTTTATTAATTCATCTTTTTCTTCCTGGTTTAAATCCCTGAATTCTACAATTGCTTCCCTATAAGGATTAAAATCATCTTTAGATATTAATTTAATTCCTTTTTCTTCTAATATTTTAGTAACCATTTCTGCTATAGCTGGAGCAGCAACTACTCCTGGACTCCCAATCGATACATTTATAAAATTTTTAACCTTTTTAGAAGCTTCTATAATAAAATCATCAGTTTCTTTTTTTAAAGCTCTTAAACCAGCAAAGGAAGTAATTATATCAGCAGGTGATATTTCAGGAATTATTTTTCTTGCATTAGTAACTATATCATTACAACCTTCACGTGTGGTGTTAAAATCCTGATTCTCAGTAAATATATTAGTAGTCCCCATCATTAAATTATTATGAATGGTGGGTAATACAAAACCTCCTGAGACCGAGAAAATAAATCGCTTAACTAAATATCCTATCTTATTATCGCTAATATATTCCTCTCCTTTTTGAGGGGTTATCGTAAATTTTTCAGCACCAGCAAAACTGGATATTTTATCAGCATAAATCCCTGCAGCATTTACTACATAATCAGTATTTAATATCATTTTTTCTGTTTTTACCAACCAGTATTTTTCATCTCGCTCTATATCTATTACTTCATTATCACAATAAAATTTAACTCCATTATCTCGTGCATTTTCCATTAAAGCAATAGCAAGATCATAGGGACTTACTAGACCTCCTGTATCTGCATATAAGCCCGCTTTTACTTCTGAATTTAAATGGGGCTCCATTTCAAGTAATTTTTCTCTATCAATTATTTCGAGGTCAGTAACTCCATTTTCTTCTCCAATTTTTTTTATGTTTTTTAATATTTCTATTTCCTCATCATTCATTGCTATACCGATTTCACCATTTTGATTAAAAGTTAGGTCAAGCTCATCACATAATTTTTTATACATTGCATTACCTTTAACACTTAATTCTGCTTTTAAGGTCCCTGGTTTCTCAAAACCGGGATGTATAATAGCACTGGTAGCTTTACTACTGCCCGAGCATACATCAGCTCCTTTTTCTAACACTGCAACCTTAAGATCATATTTAGATAGATTGCGAGCAATACTTGTTCCTATTAAGCCAGCTCCTATAATTACTACATCAAATTTCATATATATTCCCCCCTAAAACTCGAATTAAAGAAGCCCGGATTCTTTTAGACCATTTTTAATAAATTCTTTTTGGTCATTATTAAGCTCTTTTAGTGGTAATCTAGGTTTGCCTACATCAAAACCCAGTAAATTTAAAGCATATTTCATACCTGGAACAACCCCGGCTTTACTATAAATATTAAAATATGGAATAATAGTATCTAAATATATTTCATTAGCTTTTTCCACTTCTCCAGAAAAGAAAAATTCCACAAGTTCTTTGGTTTCTTTTCCTATAATTCCTTCAGTTACAACACCTACCGCTCCCTGAGCAAGCAAAGGAAGTGATAATTTTGCACTACCAGCATAAATCTTAAATTTATTTTCTAAACCTGCTTTTTTCAAAGCAAACTTCATACCTGTAGTCTGGAAAAAATTACTTCCTATTTCTTTAACTCCAATAAAGTTATCTATTTTTGCCAGCTTTACTATAGTAGCTGGTGAAACATTAACTCCAGTAATAACAAGGTTATATATCATTATTGGTATATTTGTTTGAGAAGCTACTGTATTAAAATGTTCAAATATTTCCCCCTGACCTGGTCGATAATAATAAGGTGGAAGCATCAAGGCAACATCTGCTCCTATTTTTTCAGCTTCTTTTGTTAAATTTAAAGATTCCCAGGTTGAAACTGCACTTGTAGCTGCAATTAATGGTTTTTCTTTTATAGCTTCCCTTGCGCATTTTATTACATTAACTCTTTCTTCAAAACTAAGAGAAGCAAATTCTCCTGTTGTTGCCATAATTATTATACTATCACAATAATCCTCTTTCTCTGTTTGACTTAGTAATTCTGAAAATTTATCGTAATTTACCTCCCCATTTTCTTTAAACGGTGTAACTACTGGTACCAATATTTTTCCTAAATTCATTTATTTTTCCTCCTTTAATATAATTTCTTTTGCTTTATAAGGCAAAAGTCCCGATTTATTACCTTTTTTTGTTAATTCTGTAACATTAAGTCCTAATTCCCTTGCCATTATCTTTAATACTTTAGGTGTGCAAAATCCACCCTGACATCTTCCCATACCAGCCCTTGTTCTAAATTTTACACCATCAAGAGTTGTTGCTCCTCTTTTTATGGCTTCTACTATTTCTCCTTCTGTAACCGTCTCACATCTGCAAACTACATGACCATACCTTTCATCTTTTTTTATTATTTCATCCTTTTCTTCTCTGGGAAGATTCCTGAACTCAATTATTTTGTTTCTTGAAGCTTTAAAATTATCTTTTTCCTTTAGTGTTAATCCCTGTTCAATCAAAATATTTATTACTTTTTCCGCGACTGCTGGAGAAGCTGATATTCCTAATCCTCCCGCCAGTACAACGTTAATAAAGTTTGGCTCAATTTTCTTGGGCATAATTATATAATCACTTGAATCTTTATTTATTGGGACAATACCTGCAAAGCCTCTAATAAGATCTTTAATGTTTAAATCAGGAAAGATCTTCTTTGCAAATGCACCTATTTTATTTATGCCTTCACGTGAAGTACTTGTGTTTTTTCTATCATTTACAATCTCCACTGTTTGTCCCAGTAATATATTAGAAAATTCATGATGTATTTCCTTTTTAGTAGGAGATACAAAATCACCTGTTTTACTTGATCTTACAAGATGTTCACATATCTCTATATCTTCATCAAGCACATATCTTTCTTCCTTAATTAATTTTAATGCAAATTCATTTTCACCTATCATTCTGCTAATTTTTTCCGCATATAAACCTGCACAATTAATTATATATTTTGATTTTATTTCTTCTTTATTTGTGTTTACTAAAAATTTAAAATCATCATTTTCATTAAAACTAATATCCAGTACTTCTGTATTTAATTTTGCTTTTACCCCGTTAAATTGAGCATTTTCTATTAAGGCTAATACATATTCCCAGGGAGATACAATACCTGTTGTTGGAGTATATAAAGCACCTACTACTTCATCACTTATTTGAGGCTCCATTTCTTTTAATCTTTTTTTATCTATAATTTCCAATCCTGGAACCCCTGCTTCTTCTGCTTTCTCTTTTGTCTTTTTAACTGATTCCATTTCTTCTTCATCTAAAGCTATTAATAGCTTTCCAATTGTTTTATAGGGTATTTCTAATTCTTCACATATTTCATTAAACATACTATTACCTTTAAGAACCAGTTCATCCATCAAAGGAGTGTTATTCCCGGGAAGACCACAATGTATAAATGAGTGGGTCCCTTTTGCCATTCCAAAAACAAAATCAGGTTCTTTTTCTACAACTAATACATTAACCTTATAACGAGATAATTCTCTTGCAATTGAAGCTCCTGTAGTCCCTCCTCCAACTATTAATACATCTGTTTTTATAGTCATTATTACCCTCCTTATTATATGATAATTACTTACTCAAGACCTTATAAATTCTTTCAAATGCCCAATCAATCTCATCTTTACTTATTATTAAAGGAGGAGCAAAACGAATTACATTTACATGGGTCTCTTTAGCCAATATACCTTCATTTTTTAATTCTTCACAATAAGCTCTAACTGGCTCTTCAAGTTCTATGCCTATAAATAAGCCTTTGCCTCTTATTTCTTTAATTAGCGGGTTATCTATTTCTTTTAATTTCTTTAATAAATAATTACCTAATTCATAAGAATTCTCTACAAGTTTTTCTTCAATTAGTACATCAATTGCTTTCATTGCTACTGAACAGCCAAGTGGATTTCCACCAAAGGTTGAGCCATGTGATCCAGGTTCAAAAACTTCCAACACTTCTTTATCAGCTGCAACTGCTGATACTGGATATACTCCACCCCCAAGTGCTTTGCCCAGTATATATGCATCAGGTTTTACATCTTCCCAATCACAGGCAAACATCTTTCCTGTTCTGCCTAATCCTGATTGTATTTCATCTGCGATAAATAATACATTATTATCTTTACATATATCATATGCTCCCTTTAGATATCCTTCAGGAGGAATAATTATTCCACCTTCACCTTGAATAGGTTCAACCATAAATGCAGCTGTATTAGGATTTATAGCCTCTTTTAAAGCATTTAGATCACCATAAGGTATTATCTTAAAACCAGGAGTCAAAGGTCCAAACCCCTTTTTATATTCAGATGCGGAAGTAAAAGAAATTATAGTTATTGTGCGGCCGTGAAAATTACCTGCACAGGTAATTATTTCTGCTTTATCTTCTGGTATACCCTTATTAAAATATCCCCATCTGCGAGCAGCTTTAAGAGCGGTTTCCACTGCTTCGGCCCCAGTATTCATGGGTAATATCATTTCTTTCTCTGTTAATTTCGCAACCTTTTCATAAAATAATCCCAATTTATCATTTCTAAAAGCCCTTGAAGTTAAAGTTACCCTTTTGGCCTGTTCTTCCAGTGCTTTAATTACTTTAGGGTGCCTGTGACCATGACTTACCGCTGAATAAGCACTCAACATGTCCATATAACGATTACCTTCAGGATCCTCAACCCATACACCTTCTGCCTCCGAAATAACAATAGGTAATGGTTTATAATTTTTTGCTCCATACTTGTCAGTTAACTGAATTAATTCTTCACTATTTTTCATTTTATATTTTCCTCCTAAACATTAATTTTTAATAATAGTACCATTTTTTCCTAATAAACCTTCTTTTGCTTTTTCCAGGGAAGTTATTAATGCCTTTCTTCCAGATCCGCCCGCAACAAAATCTATAGAGGCCTTTATTTTGGGTAACATACTCCCTGCTGCAAAATGACCTTCTTTAATATATTTTTCAGCTTCATCTACTGTCATTTTATCCAACCATTGCTGATTTTCTTTACCAAAATTAATGGCAACCTTTTCCACAGCTGTCAGGATAACTAATAAATCAGCATCAAGTATTTGCGCTAATTTACTACTTGCAAAATCTTTGTCAATTACTGCTGGAACACCTTTTAATGAGTCCTCATCTTTAATTACTGGTATTCCTCCTCCTCCACAACTTATAACAATTTGGCCACTATCAAGCAGTATCTTTATTATTTCTTTTTCTTCAATATCTATAGGTAATGGTGAAGGAACAACACGCCGATATCCTCTTCCAGCATCTTCTATTATGTCATATCCTTTTTCACTACTTAGTTTTTCCGCATCATCTTTATTATAAAAAGTTCCTATTGGTTTACTGGGTTTATTAAAGGCCTCATCATTTGAATCAACCAGAACCTGGGTAATAATAGTAGAAACAGAACAATTTAAAGATCTCTTTTTAATTTCTTCACCCAGGGCATTTTGCAAATGAAAGCCTATATACCCCTGACTCATAGCTCCACATTCGGGAAAAGGCATTTCAGGAAGTTCTCCACCATCCTCAGAACATAATTCAAAAGCTAAATTTATCATACCAACCTGAGGTCCATTTCCATGAGTTAGAATAAGCTCATGACCTTTTTCCATAAGATTTATAATCGGAACTGCAGTCTTTTTTACTGACTCTTTTTGTTCCAGGGGAGTTTTGCCCAATGCATTTCCTCCCAGGGCAATTACCATTCTTGACATATAATCAACTCTCCTTATGATTTTTTATTATTTTAATTTTAAAAATTAATTTTAAAGTGTTGCAACCATTACAGCTTTAATTGTATGCATTCTATTTTCAGCTTCATCAAAAA